>JAIMBJ010000034.1 GCA_023511455.1 Bacillota bacterium | reverse complement strand
CCTTTTGGGGTGTTGGTTCGATAGAATCAATGGTTAACTTTAAAGGGAGGTATCCGTTGATGCGACAGCATGTGTTCCCGTTTCTGGTGGCGGTGGCGGTGTGGATAGGGGGGAATCTTATTGGCATTTTCACACCAGTTGCTGAAGCCAGAAGCACAACTAGTGTAGAGATAGGTTACTGTCATCAATATGAGCGTCTGCTCAGAATAGAGTCCCACTGTAGCCCAAGCGGTCAACGGTGTTCAGGCTACTGCAGCAAAATTGTTGCGCGGGAGGGTGGATGCAGACAGACCAGCCAGATGATATGTTGCCGGGAGTTCTATACTAAGGACGTCCCATATATTTATCAATCCCAGTGCGTGGGGTCTCCTCCCTGCACCTCTGCGAACTGTGGGGTAATCTGGAACCCCTTGGGGATGGGGGTCTGAGCTGATTGATATTCGGCAGTGCGAGCACACGGTCAACTGCATATAGTAGGAGGGGTGGCGCACGACATCAATGGGAAAGAGCATACCTGTTATTACCATCTTGTTGGGGATATACGTCGTCTTGGAGGACGCACCACGCGCCCAAACCAGCATGCATCATCTAAAACACGCGCTCACTAAGAGAGAGCGTTCAGTGCAGGAAATAGAGACTGTCTGGCTTTGGACGAGGGATGTGCCTGCCGACCCCAGTGCTATCCAACGCCTCGAACAAGACGTGAAGCGTGCTTTAGATTCCCATCCCCCCAGCGAACGTCGCGCTGTAGAACCGGGTATCCGACGGATGTATGCCCGGCTGGCTTACGGATTTCGTCAAAGGGCTCGGTGGATTGTAAAGGGTTTTAGTGAAGGGTACATGTTTACAGGGGAACTGCCGGTAATCGGTGCGGAGAACATCGTGGTTCCCTACCGGGCGGCTCTATATCCTACTGGCGTGCTCCAACACGAGCAGGGTTTAACAGCCATACCTTACGCGATGTGGATATTACATGAACCTGTGATTGCGCTTGCGATCACAGGGTTCGCCCCAACACGCTGGCTCTCTGACATACGCCTGGTTTCCGAGAGCAAAAATGGTTCATACGTAACCCTTTACGGAAAGTTCGATCCTCCTGATTCGCCGCTGAATCCGTATTCGACGACATCGCCAGCTGAATTCACTCTGGATGCAGGCAAAGGGCATGCATTAACGTCGGTGCGTTTGGAAAGGTCTGACGGTACTGTGCTCCTCCTTCAGGTAAAACGCTGGAAGCGCTATCAGGATCTGTGGTTGCCGCAGGAGATTGAGGTGACCGGAGGGCTGCGAAACAATGTACAGAAGCTTTCTCTGCTGGAGGTGCGACCGTCAAACAAAATACCGCCAGAGTGGCTTCGCCCTGGTATACCTGTCAAGGATGTAAGGTTGGGCGATGCTGGCGTTATCTATCCTCTCCCAGAACGTCGCCTGCCCCCATTGCAGGAGATACAGGAGTTGGCTAAGGTATCCCCTGATCGACCTGAACGGCTACCCGGACAAGAACCCTCGCTTGACGCAGGCGTATGGCGCTTTCTTCCTCCGGTTGTGCTGGTTGCCATCGGCGTGTACTGGTACTGGCGGGTAAGTCGAGCGGAGCGAAGGGCATAGCATGGTGAACAGATGGGCGGTCTTGCGTGTGTTGTTCGTACTGTGGCTGACCGTCGGTTTCGTACTGCCCAACACGTTTTGGGAGAACATCTCGGCAAGCGCGTTAATCAGGTGGATATGGAGAGATTTGCCACCGCTGAGTGCCCTGCTGGCAGCCGCAATAGCTTTTGTGGTGGCATGGGGCAGTTTCGGAAGGGAGGCTGCACGCGAGCGTTGGGCAAGCCTGCTGTGGTTGCTACTTCCTGTGCTGGCGAGCGGCTACCTTTTCGACCCGCTGGAACGTGGTTACACTGGAGCAGGCTATATGCGATGCTCGATGGTGCTGTTGTTCATCGCTGTCGGGTTAGCCTGCGCAAGGCTTTTGCGTCTCGACCAGCTGATGGGCGTCGTCGCCGTGCTGGCGTTCGGACAGGCGGTGTATACGCTCACGTACTACTGGCAGGGACAGAACCTGTTTCACACCTACCGCCTCGCCCGCGCCGGGGGGACGTTCGGCACGCCGGTGCATGTGTATACGCTGATGCTCATTGCCCTGCCGATGGGCGTTGCACTCTGGTGGCGTTTGCGCTATCATAAGGTGGGCATCGCTGTTCTGACGATGGCGATGCTGATGAGCGTCGCGCTGTGGTTGACCTACTCGCGGTCGGCATGGCTGGCGGCGAGTGTGGTTTTGCCTGCCAGCCTTTGGGCATTGTCGCGATGGAAGGGATTGGCTGTTGCTCTGGGAGTGGCTTTGTGGATACTGCTGGGGGGTATGTATCTGCTGCGGCTGGAGAGCAGTCCGCTGGGTGATACCACTGCGCAGGCACGAGTGGAAATCTGGCGCATGGGCTGGAAGTTGTTCCGTGAGAACTGGCTATGGGGCGTGGGAACGGATAACGTGCGGCTGCGCTACACGTCCACCTGGCGTGGTTATGCGGTCAGCACGTGGTATGGCGCACCCGAGAATCAACTTTTGTTGTGGCTGTGCGAGCGGGGCGTGTGGGGAGGTGTCTTCGCCATCATGCTGGTGGCGGGGTTCTTTCAGCGATTGCGGTTGCTGACGCCGGTTTACCGATGGGGCTTGGGAGGCGCGCTGCTGAGCATCGCGATACTGGGCATGTTTCAATCGGTCTTTGGCAGGGTGGAGGAGGCAGTGGAGACGTTACTGCTCTCCGCCGTGTGGGGATCGATTCTTCGGGAGGAGTTAACACACCATGCGTAGGCGAAGAGGCTTTTCCTTGCCGGAGATGCTGATTGTCATCGGCATCATCTGGCTGCTGGCGGCGTTGCTGCTGCCGGTGTTCAGCACCGCACGCAAGCGCAGCTACGAAACCGAGTGTGCCAGCCACCTGCGGCAGATTGGCATGGCAATCCAGATGTACGTCACAGACTACGATGACCAGTATCCACTGCGTCTGCTCTCACTCATGCCGGGATATGTATCACATCGAGGCGTTTTCTTGTGCCGATTGGACCACTTTGAGGGCAACGCACCGCCCGGGCAGTACTGGGTATCGCCGGGCACCAGTTACTTTTATCTCGGCGATGTGGACTACGGCATCGATTACTTCCGCAACATTGGCGCGTACGACCCCAACTTCCCCGACTGGGCGGTGTACATCCGAACCACGCCCGCTTCGGAGGCCAAGGTGGTCTCGGATAGCTGGCACCGGTTCCCGGAGATGACCCTGCGTCTCTATGCGGATGGGCACGTGAAGATGGAGCCTTCACACCGATAAGGGTCGCTCTCCCGGTGCAGGACTGATAGCCCCCTCGAGCGAAACAATATGGCACTATGACAACTGCCATAGACCTGCGTTGTGAGTATCTGGCGCGCCCGCTGGGAGTGGACGTTCCCGACCCGCGGCTGAGCTGGACGTTGTGGAGCGATGAGCGCGGGCAGCGACAGACCGCCTACCGTATTCTGGTCGCCAGCACACCCGAACTGCTGGCGCAAGACCGGGCTGACCTGTGGGACACCGGCAAGGTCGACTCCGAACGCACCTGCCACGTGGTTTATGGGGGCAAACCGTTGCGCTCGCTGCAGCGATGCTACTGGAAGGTGCAGGTGTGGGACAGATACGGCCAGCCCTCCGACTGGAGTGAGGTTACCTGGTGGGAGATGGGGATACTGGCACCCGATGGGTGGCAGGCAAAGTGGATTCGCGCCCCGATTGCCGAGCCGGCACCGCTGTTCCGCAAAGAGTTCGCCGTGTGGTCGGGGTTGCAACGGGCGCGTGCGTTGATTTGTGGTCTGGGATACTACGAGCTGTACTTGAACGGCAAACGCATCGGCGAACAGGTGCTTGACCCCGCCCAGACCGATTACGAACGACGGGCGTTTTACGTGGTGCATGATGTGACCGACGCGCTACGTGAGGGCATCAACTGCGTCGGCGTGATGCTGGGCAATGGCTGGTTCCATCAGGCAATCGTTTGGGGCGGAATGTCTTACGGGGAGCCAGTGCTGCTGATGCAGCTGGTGCTGGAGTACGCCGATGGGCATACGGAAACCGTGTGCACCGACGAGTCGTGGAAGACAACGCCCGGTCCCGTGCTAAAGAATAACGTATATGCGGGCGAGGAGTACGACGCACGGCGCGAGATACCCGGCTGGAACGAGCCGGGGCTGGACGATTCGCGGTGGCAATCGGTACGCGTGGTGCCTGCTCCCACGCAGAGCCTGCAAAGCCAGCTGATGCCCCCCATCAAGCGCACCCGCACATTTCCGCCAGTGGCCCTCAGCAGCCCGCAGCCGGGAGTGTGGATTTATGATATGGGGCAAAACTTCGCGGGCTGGATAAGGTTGAGAGTTAGCGCACCTGCGGGGACCGCTATCACCCTGCGCTTCGCGGAGGAGTTACACCCCGACGGCACTCTGAACCCGGAAAGCACGGGGGTGTTCGCCACCACGGTGGTGCAGACCGACTGCTACACATGCAAAGGCGTCGGTGTCGAAGTTTGGGAACCACGTTTCACCTATCACGGCTTCCGCTACGTCGAGATGACCGGATATCCGGGCACTCCCACTCTGGATATGCTGGAAGCGGTGGTCGTGCATACCGCCGTGCCTCCCGCTGGCACGTTCGAATGCTCGGATGAGATGCTCAACCGCATCCACCGGACAGCCCTCTGGACGGAAATCAGCAACCTGCACAGCGTTCCCACCGACTGCCCCCACCGCGAGCGGTGCGGTTGGCTGGGCGACGCGCACGTCTCCGCGGAGATGACCATCTACAACTTTGAGATGGCGCCGTTCTGGACGAAGTATTTAGAAGACATCGAGACTTCGCTGACCGAAAAGGGGCTGCCCACTTTTGTGGCACCGGGCAAACGCAAAATCGGCGAGGCGTCACCCGACTGGGGTACGGCGGTGGTGCAAATCCCCTGCTACCTGTATCTCTATTACGGCGATACCCGCGTGCTGGAGCGCCACTACGCCACCATGAAACGGTGGGTGGAGCACCTGCTGAGTATCTCCGAAGGTCACATCGTTTCCACAGGGCTGGGAGACTGGTGCGCGCCTGGCTCGGTGCCCGGCAACACACCCATCCCTATCACGTCCACCGCGGTCTTCTATCTCGATGCGACGCTGATGCAAAAGATAGCAACCGTTCTCGGCAAGGATGAAGATGCCGCGTGGTTTGGCGCGCTCGCCCGAAATATCCGGCAGGCGTTCATCGAGCGGTTCTACGATGCGCCAAATCGCACGTTTGGCAGTCAGGCGGCGGACGCACTGGCGCTGGCGTGGGGACTGGCTCCCGAAGGACACGAACAGGCAATCGCCGATAGCCTTGCCCGCGATGTAATGGAAAAACACGGCGGACATCACTCCACAGGCATCATGGGTAGTCGACACCTCTATTGGGCATTGAGCGAGTACGGGCACGGCGATGTGGCGATGAAGATTTTACACCAGCTGGATTATCCCAGTATCGGACACCTGTTTTCGCTGGGAGCGACTACACTCTGGGAGTGCTGGAGCGAGCCCGAGATCGACCAGCAGGAAGGACCGCGCTCTGCCAACCATCCCATGCAGGGCGGGTTCGATGCGTGGTTCTTCTACGGGGTGGCGGGCATTCTCCCTTCAGAGCAGGGTGTTGGTTTCAAACGCATCGTGTTCAAACCCCAGTTGCTTCCCGGGCTGCGCTGGGCGCGAGCCACCTACCGCTCGATGCATGGCTTGATTACCAGTCATTGGTGCAGGGAAGGGGAGCAGTTGCTGTGGGACATCACCGTTCCGCCCAACACCACCGCCACCGTGTACCTCCCAGCTGCCGACGCCGCTGCCGTGACCGAGAGCGGTCAGCCGCTGGAAAGCGTACCGGAGATTGAGGTGGTCGGCAGACAGGGAGATTACGTGGTGCTGGAGGTGGCTTCGGGGAGGTATCGGCTGGAGTGCTTGAGGATAACTCCCTGAGGAGCAAGGACGATGAACTTGCGCCTACTTGTTCTATTCCTACTCTTTCTAATGGGTGGTGTGATGGGAAAGACACAGGCTGAATCGACAATCCCTCGCCCTGAACACCCTCGCCCCGATTTTCAGCGCGAGCTGTGGCTCAACCTGAACGGCGAATGGGAGTTCGAGATCGATGAACGTGGCATCGGCGAGCAGGAGGGCTGGACCACGGGCAAGAGCTTTTCGAAACGAATCCTGGTGCCGTTCGCTCCGGAGAGCAAACTCTCCGGTATTGGTAACACCGATTTCATGACCCACGTGTGGTACCGCCGGCATTTCCGCGTGCCTGCCCGCATGAAAGGGAAGCGGCTGTTCCTGCACTTCGGAGCAGTGGACTGGCACGCGCGCGTGTGGCTGAACGGCGAGTTTCTGGGCGAACATCGCGGCGGTTACACGCCCTTCCGCTTCGAGGTCACCCGCAAGGTGCGCAAAGGCGACAACGAACTGGTGGTGCACGTGATCGACGAGACTCGCTCCGGCAAGCAGGCGACGGGCAAGCAAAGCCACGAGCGACACTCTTACGGTTGCGTTTACACCCGCACCACCGGCATCTGGCAAACCGTGTGGCTGGAAGCAACTGGCGATAGCTATCTGAAAAGCTTCGCGTTGACACCCGACCCCGATGGAGGGCGCGTTCTCTTTCAGGGCTGGATTGACGGTACACAGAAAGGCACGAAGGTGCGCCTGCGAGCGTACGCAGGCGGTAAACTGGTGGGGGAGGAGATAGTACCTGCGAACTGGCGCAATACCCTCGGTGTGCTAAAACTGTCTACCGTCAAACTCTGGCACCCCGGAAAGCCGTTCCTGTACGACCTGACCATTACCGTGGAGCGCGGGGGAAGGGTGCTGGACACGGTGAAGAGTTATTTCGGGCTGCGCAAGATCACCATCGAGGGCAACCGATTCCTCATCAACGGAAAGCCGGTCTTCCAGCGACTGGTGCTGGATCAGGGCTACTATCCCGACGGCATCTACACCGCCCCCTCCGATGAGGCGTTGCGCAAGGATATTGAGCTGGCGATGGCTGCCGGGTTCAACGGCGCGCGCCTGCACCAGAAGGTGTTTGAACCACGCTTCCTGTACTGGGCGGACAAGCTGGGCTACCTGGTATGGGGCGAGTATCCCTCATGGGGGCTGAACGTGAACGACTACGAGGCGGTGACGTATGCAGTCAACGAGTGGCGAGAGGTGATTGAGCGCGACCGTAACCATCCCAGTATCATTGGCTGGTGCCCGCTCAACGAAACCGATAGCAGCAGAGGCTCCGCTTTCGCGCAGATACTGCTTGCCACCACGCAAACGATGGATCCAACACGTCCTTGGCTGGATGCCAGTGGCTACGTGCACTTCGTGCCCGAAACGGATGTGTATGACTGCCACGATTACACGCAGGAGCCGGGGGTCTTTGCGCAACGCTACGAACCCTTCAAACAGCTGGGCACGCGCGCCTGGAATAACGTGCCTGCTGACCCGCGCAGCGCCTATCGCGGACAACCCTACTTCGTGAGCGAATACGGGGGGATACGCATCCGTACCCAGCGTCTGAGTGAGGGCGGTTGGGGCTATGGTGAGACCGACCTGCAGGAGTTCCTGAGGCGCTACAAAGCGCTGACCGATACGCTGCTCGATAACCCGAACATGTTCGGCTTCTGCTACACCCAGCTGTACGATATCGAGCAGGAGCAGAACGGCGTTTACTACTACAACCGCCAGCCCAAGTATGACCCCGCGTGGCTTAAAGCGATTAACCAGCGCCCCGCTGCGTACGAGACACAGCCGCCGCGCGTGCTGGACATTCAGTGGCAGACGCTACTGCCCACCTCCCAGCAGGCGGGACAGCGTTGGCGCTACACCACCCGCGCGCCAGCCACCGGCTGGTTCCTGCCCGACTTCGACGATAGCCACTGGCAGGAGGGTGAAGGCGGTTTTGGCACGTCGGGTACACCGGGTGCGGTGGTGCGCACCGTGTGGGACACCAGCGACATCTGGCTGCGGCGGCGTTTCCATCTGAAAGAGGTCAACTTCCGATACCTGGCGCTGGTCATCCATCACGACGAGGACGCGGAGGTCTACATCAACGGTACACGGGTGGCAAGTTTCAAAGGCTTTGTCACCGGTTATGTGGAACACCTGCTGACGGATGCGCTGAAGAACGCGCTCAAGCCCGGCGAAAACGTGATTGCCGTGCATTGTCGGCAGACGGTCGGAGGGCAATACATTGACGTTGGCATTGCTGGCGGGAGATAAACCTCTTAGCACAGCCCAGCGGGAGGACCCACCGGCAGAGGGTTGTTTGTCGAAACCAACCCGTATCTGGCTAATCCTGGACGGTGCGAGTAAGTGCTGGTGCGTCATACCATTGACTCATCGGAAATCGAGGGGACTCGCGGTTGGAGAACGCTGCACCTGCGCTCATCCCCTTTGCGCTTCCTGCGCGCATACGGTAAAATGAGATGAGAATAGAAACCAGTCAGGTGAACCGGGGCGATGGAAAGGATAGATGCACAAACCATTATCGCGTTGCTGCTGGAAGATGGGAACCTGCGGCAGCAGGTGCTGGAAGCCATAGAGCCTGTGGAAGTGAAGCGGCTTTATGAGCAAATGCGCCAGTTGCTTCGCAAAGCGCGCGAACTGGAGATGCGCCAGGCTTATCTGGAGGCAGTGGTGAAGGAACTGCAGGCGCGGCAGGAAGAGACCGAACAGCGCGTGAAGCAGCTGGATGCCATTGTGCGGGCAATTATTCAGGGACAGCCCAAGCCGTCCGATTCCCATGCTCTGGGGTTCGTCATCGTGCGCAAACGCCCCATCGGCGATACGATGCTGAATTGAGCGACATGCAGGGGACGTCCGACGACCTGAAGGTGTTGCACGATTATCTGACAGATTTCAATCAGTTTGGTAGGGAAAGCGTCGTGCAGGAGACGAAAGGCGTCCCCACTTACGTCAACCAGTTCTGGACGTCAAAACAGCGTCAGGCGAACAGCCTTCACGAAATCGCCTACCGCGCCTGCTTCAAGCCGCAGCTGCCAAGATTCTTTATTGACCTGCTCACCCAACCTGGTGATGTCGTGTATGACCCCTTCATGGGGCGCGGCACTACGCTAATTGAAGCTGCCCTGATGGGACGTGTGCCGTTTGGGTGTGACGTGAACCCCCTGAGTGACATCCTGACCCGCCCGCGTTTGAACCCGCCGTCCCTCGCTGCAGTCGCAGACCGGTTAAGGCAATTAGACCTGAGTCACTGCAGGCACTACCCACAGGAGCTGGAGGTATTCTATCATCCCGAAACGCTTACCGAAATCTGCGCACTGCGAGAGTATCTGTTGCAGCGGGAGAGGGCAGGTGATATGGACGACGTAGACCGCTGGATACGCATGGTAGCGGTCAACCGGCTTACAGGACACTCGAAAGGTTTCTTTTCGGTGTATACGCTGCCGCCGAACCAGGCGGTGTCCATTGAGTCGCAGCGCAAAATCAACCAGCGGCTGGGGCAGACCCCGCCGCGACGCGAGGTAAAAACCATTATCCTGCAAAAATCCCGTTCGTTGCTGAGAGATTGCGACAGTCTGGTACGTGCCCGTCTGGCATCGGTAGCACCGCGGGCGCTGCTGCTCACCCGGCAGGCGCACCACACCCCGGAGATTCCCGATGCCAGCGTGCATCTGGTGGTGACTTCGCCGCCGTTTCTGGATGTGGTGGACTATGCTCAGGACAACTGGCTGCGGTGCTGGTTCTGCGGTATTGACCCACAAGCCGTGCCCATCACCATCGCGCGCGGGGTACACGAATGGCGCGAGGCGATGCGGCACGTGTTCCGCGAGCTGACGCGGGTGCTGGTGCAGGGTGGCTGGATAGCCTTTGAAGTGGGCGAAGTGCGCGGCGGGAAGGTGCGGCTGGAAGAGGTAGTGGTTCAGGCTGTACAGGGACTGCCCCTGATGCCGCAGGCAATCGTGATTAACGACCAGCATTTCACCAAAACGGCGCACATTTGGGGCGTGTCCAACCGCGTGAAAGGCACCAACACCAACCGCATCGTGCTGATGCAGAAGCGTTAGTCACGGATATACCCAAATTGCCTCACGTTCTATGGTAGGGGCAAACCTGCCCTCCCGAAGCATCTGCTGCCATTCCGCTTCGGTGTACACCAGCACGTCCGCCCCAACGGGCAATCCGCGCGTGTCGTAGTCCAGCGCGCGCCGCATGAAAGGCACGTCGGTGTGACGAACAATCACCACGAGGTCGATATCGCTGCCGACGCCCCAATCTCCCCGTGCATACGAACCGAAAAGACCGATGCGGGCGACCTCTGGACGCTGCTTTGCTATCTGCTGCGCCCACTCCACGACCGCCTCACGAACGGTCTGCAGGTCAGGCCATTTGAGCACGCGCGAATTCAACGACCTCACGGGCATACCGAATTGCCTCCTCGCTTTGCAAAGCGCCATAATGCTCATAGGACGCGCCCTCGGAAAAACCGTTAGGATATCGGGTTGGGATGTAGAATGTATCGAGTACTCTTGCCTTGTCTATCAGGTCTGGCGGTACGGTGATGTCGGCTGGAAGGTCTTCGAGTAGTCTGGCGACCACATACCCCCAACCGTATTGCCCGTACTTTAGATGCAGAGCTTTCACCGCCTTTTCGGCAGCCTGTTGCGCGGCGAAGCACGCCCACTCGTGCAAGCGTTCCCGCTTGCTCGTTTCCGCCTGTTGCAGGTCTCGCTCTGCCTGGCGCAGCCAGTCTCGTGCGCGGTTCATGCATCTTCCCCCCAAGGCAATTGTACCAGTAAGTATGCTACAATACATATAACTATGCTACAATACATAAGCGCACGTTTGAAGGATGCGAGGAGCCAAACATGCCGCGAGCACTCATCAACGTTACCGTATGGGATGGCAGGCAGGTCATCCACCCGGGCTTTGTGCTTTGGGAGGGGGAACGGATTAGCGATGTAGGGCGCGCGGACGTGGTTCGTTTCTCGTCTAACGTGCGCCTGATTGACGGCAAAGGCGGATGGGTCATTCCCGGACTGATCGACCTGCATGTGCATGTGGATGAGGTGAAAACGCCTGAACTCTTCGTGCGCTACGGGGTCACGTCCGTACGCGATATGGGTTCCTCGCCGAGGGTCATTGCGCAGTGGCGGGAGGCCTGGCGCAAGGGGGACAGACGCCCGTATGTGTACTGGATGGGACGCAACATCGACACCGGCAAGCCCTCGTGGTGGGAAGCGGTGGCGGTGAAAAACCCGCGTGACGTACCCGCCTTGCTCGAACACATGCGCAAGCTCGGCGCAGACGGCTTCAAACTCTACGTGAACGCCGACCTGCCCACCTGTGAGGCGGTGATCGACTATGCGCGCTGGCTGGGAATGCCTACCACCACACACCACGAGACGATTGCGGCATCGCAGCTCATGCGACTGGGCATCAGCGGTATCGAGCATGCGCATTGCCTCCTGCATGAGCTGTTGCCAAACCGTCCATCGGTGGACGAGAAACGAAAGAGCGACTATCTGCGCCTGTTTGCTGGGTTTGAACGCCTGGAGATGGATACAGAGCGCACCCGTCGTCTGATGGAGCTGGCTTACGCGACATCCATCGTCTGGACGCCCACGCTGAGCGTGTACGACATCCCACCGTGGTGGCGACAGAAGCATCCGGCAGGCGTGGCTTTGCCACCGGAGTGGCAGCGGGAATGGGCGCGCCCCTACTGGGACTTTCTCTCTACGCGCGGGTGGACGGCTGCGGATTTTCGCATGGCGGAGCGCGCGGTGCGCGTCTTCAAGCAGTTTGTGGCAGAGGCGCGGCGGCAGGGTGTCCTTATTGGGGCGGGTACTGATACGCCTGCACCGGGTGTGCTGCCTGGTGCCGCCCTGCATCACGAGCTGCGTCTTCTGGTACAATGTGGCTTCACGCCGGAAGAGGCGTTGCGGGCGGCGACGGTGGTGGCTGCGCGGGCGCTGAGGCAGGAGAGCAGGATAGGGAGCCTGCAGCCGGGGGCGAGGGCGGATATGGTGGTGCTGTCCAGCAACCCGCTGGAACGTATCGAGAACCTGATGAGCATTCAGGCGGTTTATCTACGGGGGCAGAAAGTGTAATGCTTTACGGTCTCTGCGTGGTGGTCATAATGGCTTTCAGGTCAATCTCGAGCCCTTCGAACAGGCTCGGTCGGAACACTTCCCCCTCTTCAGTCACGCTGCGCAACACATAGCCCTGCTCGGTCAACGCGTACTCGGCGATGAGCCACGCTTCGGGATCCACAATCCAGTAATAACGCACGCCTGCCTCTTGGTAACCCTCGAACTTTCGGAACAAATCGCGGGAGCGCGAGCCTTCTGAGAGCACTTCGACCACCAAATCCGGTGCGCCATGTATCTTACCGTCTTCCGCCAGCAGTTCCGCCTCTCGCTCGCGACGCACGAACGCAATATCCGGGATGTATCCGCGACCCGTCGGGAGGGCAACATCCACCTCCATGACCACCGTGCCCAATTGTCGAACCGTGCACCACTTGTCCAGATAGTTAAAGAGTTTAGCCACCACCCGCTGGTGTTCCCGTCGTGGCGAAGGCATCTGGATTAATCTCCCATTCTCCAGTTCGTAAAAAGGTGGCCCCTCTGGCAGTTGTAGCCACTCCGAAAGGCTCCATCGCTTCACATCCTGCAACGCCACCTGGCTCATCGCTTTCACCTCACAACATATCGTACAATCTTTCCGAAAACTTTGCAAGATGCAGGGAACACCAAATTGACCTAGAGAAATTGTTCACAAATGCCGATACTCGGCATGAAATCACATCTGTCTCCTGCGTGCGCCCAACAACAGCCGCGGCAACTTCTAGGGTTCACCCCGAGACGGACAAGGGAGGGTTCCATGGCAAAATCTTCTATTCCGCGCAGGAGGCTCGGTCTCCTTCTGTTTGTGGGTCTTGTTTTCACTGGCGCGTTTCATCTTCCTCTCCGTGCTTCCCCAAACGACCCCGTACTCCTCTTTCCCCGACTGGCACCTGACCACGTGAAACCGTCTGTTTCCCCAGATGGCAGCCTCATGGCGGTACCCGGAGCGATGGGTTCCGTGTTGGTGTTCAACACCAACGACGGCTCAGTGGTGAAGGTGCTGACTGGGTTGACAGGCGGCTGGCGTGATGTGGCGTTTACTCCGGACGGGCAGTATCTTCTGGGCGCGAGCGAAGCCTCATCGCGGCTAACGGCTATCGTCTGGCGGACGTCGAACTGGAGCCGGTACCGGGAGATACGAGCGGGCCTTCCGCACTGGCTGCGCGCGGTCGCTCTCTCGCCAGACGGACGCTGGCTGGCAACAGGGGGCTGGAATTACCTGCAGGTCTACGACTTGACGACCGGAGAGAAGGTGACCGACCTGCCGCAGCCGGGAAGGTACGTCTACTCGCTGAAGTTCTCGCCCGACGGTCAGTACCTCGCCTCCGCCAACGGCGGCACCGCCGCCAAGCTGTGGCGCGTGTCCGACTGGAGCGAGGCGCGCACCCTCGCCGAGGGTCTGCCCGAGAATGTCAGCCTGACATACTCGCCGGACGGACGCTACCTGGCGCTTTCCGCAGGCAGCACCGTTCGGGTGTGGAGCACCTCGAACTGGGATACCCCGCTCTATACGCTGGATAGGGGCAGTTTCGACTCATTAGTGCCTGTAGACTTTTCTGCGGACAGTCAGCTGCTTATCACCCGCTGGAACGCCGGCACGGTCAAAGTGTTCGCTGCCGCAGACGGCGCGGAACAGCGGTCAATTGCGTTAAGCATCACGGTCGCGCCGTTCTTGTACGGTCTCGCTGTGCGCGGTAGCACCGACCTGTATGTAGGAATCTATGACCAGCCGGGTAATCTGTAGGGTATCGAGCAGTATTCGCTGGAGTCGGGAGCGAAGGTGCGCGTGATACTGCCACCGACGACACGCGAAGTGAACTCAGTAGCCATGTCTCCAGACGGCAACTTCGTCGCATACTCCAACTATTCCGGACCGACACGCGTCATGCGGGTTGCGGATGGTAGGGAACAATTGAGTTTGCCCAGCGGCACAGGTGCCGTATGGATTTCTCCTGACGGTAGTAAGATGTTCGTCAGTGAGTCTGGGAACGGGGTCATGCGCTCATTCCCGGATGGCACGGAACTCTGGCGAACCACAATACTGTGGACAGCCGCTTTCTCCCCGAACGGTGGACTTCTTGCTGTCCTGCGTGTGGATGGATGGTTGAGGCAATACCACGCGTTATTTGACAGTAGCGACGGCTCCGTCGTTCACGCTCTTGGCAGTGCCAGCGGAGACTTTAGCGTCGACGATATGGTGTTCACCCCGGATGGAAAATACCTGCTTGCCGCTGCGCGGGCAGCCGGTTGGAACTATGACACCGCCTTCCGCGTATGGCACGTGGACACGGGCGAACTGAATCAGGAACTCGGTGGCTGGAATATGCAAACTGTGGCCGTTCACCCCAGGGGCAACATCATGGTGGTGGCGGACAACACGTGGTGGTATATCAAAGCCATCCGTGATTTGGGAGACACCCTCGAGTTCACCAACATCTTGAGCAAGCAAGCGCACACATGGGTCGGCAATGAGAGAGGCATCAATCGCGTTCGGTTCGACCCGTCGGGCAATGTGTTCGTCACGGTTGGAGAAGACGCCGCTGTGAAGGTGTGGCGGCTACAGGACGGCATGCTGGAGCGTGCGCTCAGCGGGCACAACGAGCCGGTATACGATGTGTCGATCGCCCGACAGGGCAATGACCTTATCATTGCCGCCGGGGGCTGGGGCGGTGTGGCGGTGTGGCGTGTGCCCATGACCTGGGCGACCAACACCCCGCCGAGCGTGCAGCTGCTCTATCCTGATCCCGGCGCAACGGTTAGCGACTGGGTGTTATCCTTCAAGGCAACAGACCCCGACTCCGCCGACCAGCTGCGTTTCCGGGTGGAGCTGATGACTGAAGACGGAACGGTGGTCAAGCGCTACGACCAGACGGTTGACGCTTCGGCGTTTGATAAGCCCTCCGCCTCCAGCGATGAGGTGGTGAGCCTCAATCTGGATCCCACTCTGGCGACCGGCGTTTACCGCTGGCGGGTGCAGGTCACCGACGGCTGGGTGTGGAGCAACTGGAGCTCAGAGCGCACTTTCACGCTGGTCAAACCGACACTCCCGTTAGGACAGCTCCGAACGCTCACTATGGCAGGTGGCACCTGGCGCGGGACGGTAACAGTTCCCGAGGGCGCGACCAAACTGTTCCTGACAGCGCGTTCGGTGGAGACGGTTCAGAACCATACGATGCGTCTGTTCTTCGGCGGCACCAAAATCGCTGAAAGCGTGGGGGCAGATATCCTGATTGAACGTAACAACCCCGCTGCTGGCGACTACGAGGTGGAGATTACGCCAGCCGCAGCGGGACAGATTGTGGTGTATGCAGGCACCAATCTGCTAACAGTGAGACTGGGGCAGAGTTATACTGGTACCGTCTACCACAACGACGGCTACGACTGGCTGCAACTGGATGTGCCGGCAGGGGTACGCGCGCTGCAGTTGACAGTGGAGGCTCCCGGCAATGTGACCAACCTCGACGTATGGCGCGGGTCTATCGGTAGTTGGGAGCGATGGAGCGCAACGCAACGGTTCAATCCGCCCGTCCGCCTCACCATCAGCAACCCGCGCGAGGGACGCTACTACATCCGCGTAATGGACCACGGTCAGCTGCCCCAAACGCAGGTGAGGCAATACGTGCTAAGTCTTTCGGGCGCGCGCTCGAGCCTCACCGCTTCGGCAACGCCCGGCATGGTAAGCGCGGGAGATGAGGTCGCGGTAGAGGTGCGTTATGCGAATGAAGGGGACGTGCCTGCCTCCGACGTGGTGCTGAAATGCGTTCTGCCTGAGAAAATGGATGTGGTGGAAGGTTCTCTCTCGGAGGGTGGCACGTATGACACCAGCGCCCGGACGGCGCAATGGAGCATTGGAAGCCTGGGTGCGGGAGCAAGCAGCTCCGCCAGCTTCCGTGTGAAGGTCGCACAGGACGCGGCTCCGGGCGGCAACCTTACCGTGCGTGCGTCTCTGGAGTCCAGCGACCTGCCGGATGGGGCGCAAACGGAGGTGGCGGTCTGGGTTGGCGCACCGGGTGTACGCTTCCATAACGTGTACACCATGTTCAACTACGTGGACGTGACAGTGGGCGGGCTGTCCATCAACCGCGAACAGGGCACGCCTCAGGTGTGGCTGCTGTTCCCGGTGGGCACGGCGACCAGCACCGAGGTGGCTGCAGATGAGGTCACGGTCTCGGAAGACGGCACGCAGGTGCGCGCGCGCTTTGCGTTGCTGGAGAAAGTGCTGCAAGACGTTGCGCCTACGTTACGCATCAGCCATCCGAGTATCGGCACGCAGGAGTGGCAGGCGCCCACGATTCGCACGTTCGGGATGGAAGCTGACCTGCAGTTTAACAAGCCGTTCATCCGCTGGGGACGGCGGGAGACCTTCCAGATTCACGTGACCAACCCGAACACGGTATGGGAGACGCCGTTTGTGAAGGTGCAGCTATCGTTGCAGAACGTGCCGGCGGGTGAGAACCCTTCCATCAGGTACTGGGTGTACAACTCTCAGGGCAACGAGGTAGCACGCGGCACAAAACCAGCCGGTTTGTCGGATATTCCGCTGTTGCTACCGCAGCTGGCTCCGGGCGCGAGCGCCACCTACTCGCTGGTCATTCAGATTACCGACAGCCGGGCGCACATTCGCACCCGCCTGGAGCCGATGACGACGGCGGTTGTGCTCGTCTTGAGCGGCGCCACCATTATCAAGGCATGGGCAGGACACCGTCTCCTTCAGGCCAGCTGCGAGCGGATGATTAAACGACGATTGCGTGAGGACTTCGCACTGGAAGGGGTCGACCTGACGGATGAGCAGAGCAACCGTCTGTACAACGCCTACCGTCAGGCAGGCAGCTTCGCCGCAGAGTGGCTGTCGCAACTGGCGGCAGGCGCCACCGAACAGGCATTGAAGGACTTCGTGAAAGCCAAATACGGCGAAAAGTTCCAGAAGGCGGCGGAGAAAGCCTATCAGGTGGCAAAGGGAGACCACCCGATGGAGATTCTGCTGGGCGAGATTGCCAGTCAGCTCGCGCCAGACCTGGATTGGGCATTACTCCCTGCCACTACCGCGGTCAAAGCCTTCCTCGCGGAGGGTCAGGATTGTATTGAAAAAGGAAAGGAGCTTCGCCGTCTTGCAGACAGGCTGCGCCAGCGCAGGGAATGCAAAAACCTGCGGGTGACCCGCGCGTGGGACCCCAACGCGAAGAGCGGCTCACCAGGCGTCGACGGCTTCATTGCCGACGGCCAAACGATAGACTACACCGTCTACTTCGAAAATCTACCCACCGCGACTGCGAGCGCAGAGGAGGTGCTCATCGAGGACGTGCTGGATGAAAGCCTCGACGACAGCACGCTGGAGTTCACCGCGTTCGGCTTCGGCAACCGGCACGTCACGCTGCCTGCGCCTGCGAGCCGACTGTCGCAGGGTGTTGACCTCGGCAACAACCTCGTGGTGCGGGTGGAGAGCAGTTACGACCCGTCCACGCGCAAACTGCGGGTGGTCTTCAAGGGCATCGATACCCGCTCGGGAGAGCATCACGAGAATGGCTTCCTGCCTCCGAACAACAACGAGCCAGAGGGTGAAGGCTATGTCTCCTTCCGCATCCGCCCGAAGGCAGAGGTTGCGTCCGGCACGCGCATCGTGAACAAAGCGACCATCACCTTCGACCCGCACCTGGGTTCGAACCCGGCGATGAAGACCAACGAGCACGTGCTGACGCTGGACAAGCAGGCGCCCCAGGTGCGTATGGCTGAGATGCCCGGAGTGCAAAACAAGCCCACCTTCTCGGTCGGCTGGGAGGGCACGGATGACGCCTCTGGCGTCACCCAAGCGGAGGTGTGGTACTCCGCCAACGGTGGTGCACTCCAGCTGTGGCAGGCGTTTACACCGGACGATGGCCGCCAGCAGACGGGAAGCGCATCCTTCAAGGGCAAGTTTGGCTACACCTATCGTTTCTACGCCGTGGGCGAGGATAAGGTGGGCAACCGTATGGCGATGCCAGCCGAGCCGCAGGCGACCACGACGGCGGGCGTTGCGCCAGAGCTGCCTGCTGGTCTGCGTTTGATCGCCCTACCCGTAGTGAGCGAAGAGCCGAACGCGCAACGGGTGCTGGGCTTTGAAGCAGACAAACTCGCGGTGTACGAACCTGCTTCCGGCTACGTGCGCTATCCCAGTGTCGCCCTGCAGGTCGGCAGGGGCTACTGGGTGCAACTGCCCACTGCTCAGCGTCCGACCATTCGCGGCGATGTACCCGACGAGTCGCAGCCCTTCACGATACCGTTGCAACAGGGCTGGAACCTCATCGGCAACCCGTGGCTGGAGAGCCTGTCATGGAACCTCAGCGCGTTGCAGGTCAGTCTGGGCGGCCAGACCAAGAGCCTGGCGGAGGCACAAGTCGCTGGGTGGTTGGAAGATTACGCGTGGACCTGGGACGGCAGCAAGTACGTGCTGGTCTATGACAACAGCATCGTGCCCGGTGTCCTCTCCCAGTTGGGGGCATGGCAAGGGTGCTGGGTGTACGCGCATCAGGCGTGTAACCTCATTCTGCCCGCGCCAGCTGATGGACGCGCTGCCACAGGACGTCGCGCAGAAAACGGTCGCAGCGGTTGGAGCTTCCCGGTGCGCCTGCAATGCGCCGGCGAGACCGCCGAGGTGACGGTAGGCGTCTCCACAAGCGGACGGGGCTTGTCAGTGGGGCTGCCGCCAGCACCGCCATTGAGCAGCGCCGGTTCACTCAAACTGTCGCTGCTTCGCTCCGGACAGCCGTATGCCGTGGATGTGCGCAGCGGTTCGGGCAAGCAAACGTGGAGCCTCTCCGCCGAGTGGACGCCTGCTCCAGACGCAGACAGCCCGCTGACGCTCACGTTCGGCAATATCGCGAGCGTGCCACGCGGCACCGCGCTGTGGCTGGTGGACCAAAAGACCGGCAAGAGGCACTATCTGCGCACGACCGCGTCGTATCGGTTTGTGCCTGCGCCGGGCGAGACCACGCGACAGTTCCAGGTGATTGCCGAGCCTGAAAGCGGGGTCGGGCTGAAAATCACGGGCGTTACCGCTACCCGAACGCGCGGCGGCGTGTTCCATATCACCTTCCACCTGACTGCACCAGCTGCGGTGACGGCGGAAGTGTTGAACGCCAGCGGCAAACCGGTCGCGCAGTTGAACCCGTTTGGCGGTCGCGCGGTGGAAGGCACGCAGTCGCTGACATGGCGCGGTACGGACGATAGCGGTATCGCCCTGCCCGCAGGGGCGTACCTGCTACAACTGCGCGCCACAGACGAAGACGGACGCCAGACACGGGTGAACATCCCGGTGGTGTTGACGCGATAGGAGGACAGCGATGAAGACGATACGGTTCATCGTTCTGATAGTGGCCTCGGCATGGGTGTTGACTGCCTGCGGCGGTGGTGGGGGTGTTCCCGTAACTCCCGACACCACCGCGCCGACCATCAGCCGGGTGGTGGTAGAGCCATCCACACTGATTGTGCCCGGCGTGACGAGCGTGCGCGTGGAAGCAGACGTCACAGACGACAGCTCCGGCGTGGATGCCGTTACCATGAAGGCTATCTATCCGGACGGAAGCGAGGCGACCCAGACGCTTTCAGCTGGCAGCGGCGCGACCTACGCAGTGCAGTTCACCCCATCGTGGGGAGGGAGCCAGCCGGGCAACGTGCAGTTCGTGGTCTCGGCGCGAGATAAAGCTGGTAACTCCGGCAGTGCTGCTGCGGTCAGTGTGCGCGCCGCCGCTCCGCCACCTGCTACCCCCTGGTAGCCTACAAAAGACACGGCGGCAGGGTTTCTCCTGCCGCCGTTTTTATGTGAACCGGCTGTGCCGGAGAAGGGCGCTACATTTTGGCGAGCTCTTGCGGACCTATCTGGCGCAGCTTCTTAATCGCACGCAGTTCAATCTGCCGCACCCGTTCCCGCGTCACGCCCAGCTCCTGACCCACCTCTTCCAAAGTGCGCGCGTAGCCGTCAATCAGTCCGTAGCGCATGCGCACCACTTCCGCCTCGCGCTCGGTGAGCTTGCTGAGTATCGCTTCAATCTGCTCGCGCCGGATCATCGCGTCGGTCACATCGGTGGGGTGGGGAGTGTTCTCTGCTTCCACGAAGTCGCCAATGGTGGAGTTGTCTTTTTCTCCCACGGGCGTCTCCAGCGAAACCGGCTCTAAGGCGACGCGCATGACCTCTTCCACTCGGCGCGGCGACATCCTCAACGCCATCGCCACTTCCTCGGTGGTGGGGTCGCGCTGCAGCTCCTGCCGGAGCATGTTGCTGACCTTGACCACCTTCTGAATAATCTCCGCCACGTACACAGGGATGCGGATGGTGCGCCCCTGATTGATGATGGCGCGGGCAATGGCGCGGCGAATCCACCACGTGGCGTAGGTGCTGAAGCGATAGCCGCGACGCCAGTCGAACTTCTCCACCGCACGAATGAGCCCCAGGTTGCCTTCCTGAATCAGGTCAGGCAGAGCGATGCCGCGCGAAGCATAACGTTTGGCAATGGATACCACCAGACGCAGGTTGCTTTCAATGAGGCGCGTCTTCGCTTCTTCGTCGCCCTGTGCCACACGCTGAGCCAGCTCTACCTCTTCCTCTGGGGTCAGCAAGCGTGCTTTACGCGCCTGCCGCATCCACATCTGGATTTCCTCGTCGCGCTCATGGACCTCTTCGCCCAGGTCGTCCGGCAGCAGGTCTGCCTCGTGCAGGTCGGAGACAATCGGTTCGGCAACGAGCACATCCTCATCCAGCAAGGAGTCGAGCACCTCGTTTTCTATCTCCGACACTTCCAGGTGCTCCTCCCGCAGAGGCTCCTCCACAACTGGGGCGGTGCTTCGCACTTTTGTGTTGTTTCGCCGACTCACTCTGTTTTTCTCCCTCCCTCGGTGACCGTGCCCGATGAACGGGCATTTACATCGCTACGCTATTGCCGTAGCCTTCCCAATAATTAGACACATCATCGCGCAGAAAGGATTCACTATTTTACCACTGTTGACAACAATTTCAAGTATATTTTTCTCTACATCTCTGCCCGTTCCTGCTTGATTGCAAGAACGACGCATTTATTTAGTCAATCTATATATATCACAGCACGCACCTTTTGTCAAGCGATTCTCCGGATGTTTGTGGATTTTTTCTCAAATTGCTTTCACAACAGGGTTGCGAGCGCTGCAGTCACGTTTAAATACGTGAAGTTCCTCTACGCAGGTTCCGGTTTTTGCCAGCACAGTTTACTTTTTATCTCCCTGTCGCGGCATCTCTTCGGACGTGGTTTGCTCCTTGTGTGGATCATACGGGTCCACATGGATGACCACATGTGCCGGCGCCATCTCCGCGGCGATGCGCTTTTCGAGTTCGTCCGCCACCTGATGCGCTTCCATTAGTGTAGCGTCATTGCGGAATACGATATGCAGGTCGATATGGCGTGTGCTGCCGGATTTGCGCGTGCGCAGGTTATGCCACGAATGGATGCGCGTCTCGCCGTTGAGAATGTCCTCGATGCGCGACACCTCGGCGGTCGGCAGCTGGGCGTCCATTAAGTGGTGCAGTGACTTCATGGTCAGCCCCAAGCCGATTCGCAGTATTAACACCGCCACGGCGATAGCCATCAGGGGGTCCACGATATGCCAGCCGGTCAGCCAGGTTACAGCCAGTCCAGCGACAACCCCCATCGAAGTATACACATCGGTCGCCAGATGGTGGGCGTCGGCTTCCAGAGCAGGGGAGTCTTCCTCACGCGCCACCCGGAACAGATAGCGGGATACGACGATGTTCAGCACCACCGATATTCCCATCACTGCCGCCCCCACGCCGAGGTATTCGACAGGCTCTGGTTTCAGGAGCCTTCGGACAGCCTCTATCACAATCCACACCGCCGCGCCAACAATGAGTATCGCCTCGGCAGCGGCAGAGATGCTTTCCGCTTTGCCATGTCCGTAGGGATGTTCTTTGTCTGGGGGCTTTTCGGAAATACGGATCGAGATGAACGCAATCAGTGCGGCAATCAGGTCATTTGCGGAGTGGATGCCTTCAGCGATGATACTTACGGAGCCAGACAAAAAGCCTACCGCCAACTTCAGCACCACGAGCGTGCTGTTAGAAACAACCGATATCACAGCTGCCAGCATTTTGCGGGACAACGAGGCATTACCTCCCCGGCATGGCGGCTACAATTTGCCTTCGTCAGCCAGCCGTGATTGAAGCTTGACGAGGTCATCTGCCGAAGCGGAGGCTGCCTTCAGGTTCTCCTGGAGGATTTGCTCGTAGACCTCCTTGCGATGTATCGTTATCGCTTTGGGCGCACGCACGCCAATGCGAACCTGTTCACCTCGCACTTCCAGCACAACTACCTCGATGTCATCACCAATGACGATGCTCTGATTCACTTTGCGTGTGAGTACCAGCATCGGCGCCCTCCCTGGCTTCGGGTTGCATTTTCATCATCTCTTGCAGGATGTTATGCTTGGTTGTATAGCAATCATCTTCCACAATGACCTGACGAGCGATGCGCGTGACCGCGTTGATGATAATGGGACCCATCAGGTTGGCGGTCATCTCCTCGGGTTTTCCCGGCGGAATAGTAACAATCACAAAAGTCAGATACGGTGTATCCGCATCCAGTTCCAGTGCTTCGACGTCGGCGTCAGAAATGGTCGGCGCGTAATCAGGCATGAAATGGCGTGGCTCGATCACCACAAACGCCAGGTTCGGGTCCTCCAGACTTTGCAACCAGCGGAAGGGGCTTTTCTCGTCGAGACACAGCACGACGAACCGCCGGCGTTCTTCGAACCCGAACAAACCCTGCGGGAAGGTGATTACCGCCTCCTCGTCAACTTCAATTCTACCGAAACGAGTGCTATCGATGCAAGTCATTGTCATCCTTTATCCCCTCAGGCGAGAAAGTCCAGCAGACTCAGGTTGCCTAATCGCGCCATGGTCGCTAAAGTGACGTGGTAAGTGGTCTCTGCCATCTTCAGCCTGGTGATGGCGTCCGCTATGTCGGCGTCCTCGATGCTGCTGAGCAGTTCCGTAAAGTCCACGTGCCTTTTCTCTATGCGCTGCTGGATCATCTCTATCTGCTGCACTTTACTCCCTACCACAGCGCGCGTACGCAACAGGTTATCCAGCTGGTTTTGTAACTCCTGCAAGCCTTCTCTGGACAGGTTCTCGATGTCGCTGGTCTCCACATAGCGCTTGATTTGCGCAATCGCGTTGTAGATGCCGGTGATCAGGGGGTCACCCTGCACGTTGACGCTCATGACCACAGCGGGGCTGACTTCGATATTCAGATTGCCGTGGTCGCCGTGATAGACGAGCGTATCACCCGACACGCTGAACGGCGCCTTCAGCGTCTGCAATCCGCCGAAGATGAAGCGGTCGCCGTAAGTGGTGTTATTTCCGATACTGACAATCTCCGCCAGAATCTGTCCTATCTGTTGTGCGATGGCAGCACGCCCCTCTGGGTTCTGTGTATCGGTCGCCGCCTGTATCGCGAGGCTCTTTGCCTGGCGAACCAGGTCGTTCAGGTTCTCCAGCGCTACGTCGGTAATGGAGAGAAAATTCTTGGCGGTTTTGAGGTTGCGCTGGTATTGCTCACTCTCCTGCAGCAGACGGTGCAGGGTAATACCCAGCGATGCACCGAAAGGGTCATCAGAAGGTCGCTGGATGCGCTTGCCCGTTATCACCGTTTGCTGTGCCAGGTGGTACCGTTCGTAATTGCGCTCCATCACCTGTTGCATTGCGTTAAGCATCTGTGCTGTGCTGATACGCATGTTCCATCATCTCCTGCTATCATTATCGGCGTCCAGCAAATGCCGCCAGCATATCGGCAATGGCGGCATCCATGATGCTTATCAGTTGAGCTGCCGCCTGATAGCTGCGCTGGTAGCGCAGCAGGTTGGACATTTCCTCGTCCATGTTTACGCCGGAAACCGCCTCTCGCTCGGCTTGCAGGCTCTGCAGAATAATCTTCTGGTTTTCCTGACCGGTAGACGCTGCACGGGTATGTTCTCCCAGTTCCGCCACCAGTGCGCTATAGAAGTCGGGTATGGTTTTATTGTCCAGATTCGCAATAGGCTGCTGGCGCAACCTCGCTAGCTCCAGTGCCTTATTGCCGTCACCCGGTGCAGGTGTCACTCCCGCTGCAATGTGGTTGATATCGAGAACGTCGTCACTCACCCGGATGCTCAGTGCATCCCTACCTTCCAGCAGACGGTAACCGGTGTTGCCATCGAGCCCGTAACCTGACTGATGGACAATGTTGACGGCGTCGACCATTTCGCGCGCCAGTCTGTCCAGCCGGTCCCGGTAAGTGCGGATGTATTCCATCGCGTCCATGAGCCCGCCCACGCTTCCACCAGCGATGTATGCCCGTACATCTGCGCCATCGGTGAATATTTTGTTCACATAGTCCGCGTCACTGGGTAGGGGATTCGCACGCTCCGCCTCCACCAGGACGAACTCTCCCAGAGATAGCCTCACCGTGCCGTCTGAAAACTCCGTCGTACGAACCTCGACGTATTCCGAAAGTTTTTCTATAAGGCTGGTTCGTTTATCCAGCAGGTCATTGGGCGTTGTGCCCAGTGCTTTGTTGTAGCGTATTTTCACATTAAGGTCGGCGATGCTCTGGGCGATAAAGTTGATTTCACTGGCTGTCGCCTGTACCCGCTGTTCCATCTCCACAAAGATTTCATCCAGTCGTCCTGCCAGCTGGCGAAAGGTGCGTGTCATACCCTCCACCTGTTGGTACACGCTGGCGCGTACTCCGACGTTCTCAGGGTTGGCAGACAGCTCCTGAAAGGCGTTGAAGAAGCCGATAATCTGGCGGGACAAACCGGCGTCGGTGGGTTCGCTGAAGACATCCTCCACCTGCGTCAATCGCTGATAAAGCGTGTTGAGTCGGTGGTACTGACTGCTGGTATTAGCAAGTCGCCCGTCAAGGAACACATCCCGAATACGCTGGATGCTTTCCACACGCACGCCGCTGCCCATGAACAGCGTCCTGACACCCTCAAGAACCAGAGGTTCGGTTGTAGCAAGGTTCACCCTCTGACGCGAATAGCCGGGCGTGTTGATGTTCGCCAGGTTATGGCCCGTCGTATTCATCGCCATCTGCATCGATTGCAGGGCGCGCGACGCCAGTTCGATCCCGAAGAACGTCCAGGGCATAGGGTTAAACCTCCGTGTTCAGGATGACCGCCACCCCTGTGCTGGACTGTGGGTGATAGCTCGCCTGATTACAGGCGGCGTTCACCACGAGCGCCAGCCAGGTATTCACCGTTTCCGCTGCATGATGCACCAGGGTGCGGTTGCGTTCGTTTAACGTTTGCAGCTGGCGGATGTCCTGAAGCAGCTCTCTCTGCAGCCATTTCAACGTGCGCGCTGCGTTATCCGGCGCAAGGCACGCGCAGTCCGAGAGCGTAGGAGGCTGGGCGTGCAGCCCCAGTGCCTCACCGATGCGACGAGCGATCTCCTCGCGCTGGCGCTCCAGTGTGTCTATCTCATCCAGATGTGCTGCCTGTTCCTGAGTAATCTCCGCCAGCCTTTCCACATTCGCCTCTGCCAGGGCATGTGTTTGCTCGCGCGCCAGGCCGATCAGCGCGTGGATATGTCTGCGCTGTTCGCGCAGGTTGGAAATCAGGTCACGCCAGATGACGTCTTCATGTCTGTTCATTCTCGTTCCCTCCTAACACTGTCTCAAGCGTTTGCACATACGGACTGAGTTTCTCATAGACCAGCTTGCCCAGACCAAACTGGTCGCTCTGCGCCAGCTGCCTTGCCAGCGCTTCGTCCGTCATGTCGGTGTACATCTGGACTGCGTAGCTCGACTGCGTGCGGACTATAGTGCGGCGCATGGCGCGCAGCAGCTGGTGCAGAAACTGTGCTTCGAGTTGCCGCGCGGCATCACGTAGTTTCCACCGCTGAATGTCTATTGTTTCGCGGGGCTCCACGCGCATCATTGCACCTCCACCTCGGCGTGGAGCGCGCCCGCTGCTCGCAACGCTTGCAAAATGGACATCAGGTCGCGCGGACTCACTCCCAGCGTGTTGAGCGCCTTCACCAGCTGCTCCACTGTGACCGCTTCGGGCAGGGCAACCAGCCGTTCGGCTTGTTCCGTTACTTTCACGTCTCGGCGGGTGGTAACTGCCGTGGTGCCTCCAGACAGAGGATTGGGCTGAGACACCTGCGACTTGGCTTCAATGCGCACCGTCAGGTTGCCGTGCGCCACCGCCGCCGCGCTGAGCGTGACGTTCCCTCCCAGCACCACCGTGCCCGTGCGTTCGTTAATCACCACGCGGGCAGGAACATCCGGCTGGACGGTTATTTCCTGCAGGGCGGCAATCAGCGTCACCACGTCTTCGCGGTCTTCACCGGTCATGTCTACCCGGATTGTAGCGGCATCCAGCGCACGGGGCAGGGTCTGCGGAAACTTCTGCCGAATGGCAGATGCCACGCGAGCGGCCGTGGTGAAGTCGGGCGTATTCAGGGTGATCAGCACGCTGTTGTCCTTGACCACGCTGGCGGGCACCTCGCGCTCCACAATGGCTCCCGCCGGTATGCGCCCGACGGTCAGGTGGTTCTTCTGCTGGGAAGAACCACCTGATGACGCCCCAAAACCGCCGACTGAAATCGGTCCCTGCGCCACCGCGTACACGTTGCCATCCGCACCCATCAGCGGAGTTTGCAGCAAGGTGCCCCCCTGCAAAGAGCGAGCGTCGCCGATAGAGGAGACGGTCACATCGATTCGGCTACCTTCTTTCGCAAATGGCGGAAGGTCGGCGGTGACCACGACTGCAGCGATGTTCTTGACCTTCATCTGCCCGGCAGGTACACCGATGCCAAATCGCTGCAGCATGTTTGCCACCGATTGAGTAGTGAACAGCGTGCCTTTGCTGTCTCCTGTGCCCTCCAGTCCGACCACCAGCCCGTAGCCAATGAGCTGGTTGCCGCGCGCGCCATACACTTGCGCGATGTCTTTCAATCGCACCTCCGGCGTTGCCAGTGCCAGTACGGCGCAGATGCATAATCCGATAACGATGGATGCCGTTTGTTTCATCTTCTACCACCCCGTGAAAGCGTCATCTCAGAAGAGCCACTTCAGCAGTTTGGTCAGCAGCCCTTCGCGCTGTTTGTTGCCGACGGGTCCCTTGCCCTCGTAATGAATCTCCGCCTGCGCAATGGCGGTGGAGGCTACGGTGTTCTCTGCCGACACATCTTCCGGTCGTACAATGCCGGTCAACACGATTTTCTCTTTCTCGCCGTTGACGCCAACCGTGCGGGTGCCTTCCACCTTCAGGTTACCGTTGGGAAGCACCTCCTTCACGACCACGCTGATTTTGCCTACCAGCGTGCCGCTGCGCGTGGTGCTGCCAGAAGCCTGCGAGCCGGTCTTGCCGCTAACCGACCATTCGGGCAGCATACTGAGCAACGGTCCCACGCCTGGCTTGGTGGAGGACGAGTCGCTCTTGCTGGTTTTGGTGTCGGCGCGGCTCGATGCGGTGGTGCTTTCGTAGATGAGCACCGTCAGCACATCTCCCTCTTTGACTGCCTTGCGGTCGGCGTACAGGCTGCGATTGCCATCTTTCCACAGCGAGTCTGCCAGGGCGTACCCGGAAATCCAGATGATGACTACGGTCACAGCTATCAGTCGCATCGTTTTTGCCTCCATCTCATGGCATATCCACCGTCACTGTCTCCGCGTCCAGCACGGTAGCCAGTAGGGTCTTGCGTGTATCGGTTACCTGCACGCGAATGCGTGCGCTTGCCTTGCCGTCCTGCAGTGCGACTGCGCTGGTTTCCACCACAGCTCCCGCCAGCCTTACCAGCAGTTTGACGTTCTGCCCCCGATGTATCACCACGGGATCCTCCACCGCCGAACGCTTCAGCGGTTGCCCGGCACCCACCCTGTAGCGAGCGATTTTGCCTGCTACCTCGGCGGCGTCGCTCAGCAGGTCAGGGTCATCTGTAGCGACAGCAATGCGTTGAATCGCTACCATGTCGCTCTCGATGGCCTCACCAGCGCGTATCGCCCTCTGGGCAACCAGCACCTCGCGCCAGCGGTTGACGCGCAGGCGCACGTTGAGAGTGACGGGCGGGACTCCCGGACATGCCACCTGCACCGGCACCAGGTACAAACCCGCACCCAGCGAGCGGGGTTCGCCCGCGGCGACCTGCACATCGCCCGCGGGCAGCGAAAGGTCGCGAACAGGCGCGTCGCATATCGCCTGAGCATCGTCTGGTAAGGATGCCGTTTCTCGCAGCTTCTGCATTGCCGCGTCTATCGCCCGTTGTGCCGGAAAGAGATGCGCTTCCCGCCTCACCACTATCCTCGCCGGAGCGACAATCTCAACAGCCTCCGGGCGAACCCCGTGCTGGCGCAGGCGGGTGACAATCTGCTCCATCGTGATAGCGCGCTCCAATCCGGGCAGGGGAGAGGTTCCCAGCACCACGCCTGCCAGCCTGGCTTGCATCTGGGCATCCACGCCGCGGAAGGTGGCTACGTCACCCAGAGTAAACTGAGCCTTTTTGACCGTGCTCACTTCGCGCACCTCGATGCGCGGCTGCTGGACGCCCCACGCATCTGCTGCCAGCACTGCGACGATGATGGAAAGGAACACCCGCATCACCTGTCACCTCTACCGCCGCAGATTGTTGGCGATATTCAGCATCTCGTCGGAGGTCTGGATGGCTTTCGCGCTGATTTCATAGGCGCGTTGAGCGATAATCATTGCCACCATCTCGTCCACTATCTGCACGTTGGACATCTCCAGCATGTTCTGCGCAACCGTGCCGAAGCCTTGCTCACCGGGCGCGCCCTCGACGGGGTCACCCGATGCGGCTGTCGGTTTGTACAGGTTTTGACCCAGATGCTGCAGACCGCTCGGATTGATAAAACGCGCCAGCTGGATTTGACCCACTTCGTCGGGCGTTGTTTGCCCGGCACGCAACACCGATACCGTACCGTCTTTACCGATGGTGATGGTCTGCGCATCCTGCGGGATGATGATTTCCGGCTCCAGAGGATAGCCATCGGAGGTAACCAGCCGCCCCTGCACGTCTATCTTGAGCGCGCCGTCGCGGGTGTATGCCACCGTGCCGTCTGGCAACAGCACCTTAAAGAAGCCGTCGCCCTCTATCGCCAGGTCGGTAGGGTTGTCGGTCTTCTGAAGAGTGCCCGTAGTAAAGATGGTGGCGGTGGAGACCGGACGTACGCCCAGCCCGACGTTGAGTCCGGTGGGTACCTGTGTTCCGCGAGCGGCAGTGGTTCCTGCAGGGCGAAGCGTTTGATACAGAAGGTCCTGAAAGTCTGCCCGGCTACGCTTGAAGCCGACCGTGTTGACATTTGCCAGATTGTTGGCGATGACGTCCAGATGCAACTGCTGTGCAGCCATGCCGGTCGCCGATGTGAAAAGCGCCCGCATCATTTTGGATCAAACCTCCTCCACACTGTTTCTGCTATCTCTAATGCCCCCTCGGTCAGTCAGGGGCGTTCATCGGCTTCCGTGCCTGGCGCACGCACGGTCCAGCCGAAAAACCTGAAGCTACACTTTACCCACGTCGTTTACCGCCCTCTGCAGGGTCTCATCGTGCGCCAGAACCGCCCGGTGGGACGCCTCATACGCACGCATCGCCGAGATCATGTCTACCATTGCCTGCACCACAGACACGTTGGCGCGTTCCAGCGCGCCCACCTGCAAGCGAAACTCCTGCAGGGGTTGTGCGTTTCCCGTAAAGCGATTTGCGCCCTCTTTGGATGCGTTGCGCAACTGCACGATGCGCAGTCGGTCGACCAGTTGCCCATTTGCCAGCACGTCGCCGTTCGCAGCAATGGTCACGGTAACACCTGCGCTGCGAATGATGCCGCGTGTCCCCAATACTGGCATTCCGTCGGCGGTTACCAGAGTGCCATTCGCCGCTTGCCGGAACGCGCCGTCGCGGGTGTATCGTTCACCTTGTGGGGTACTGACCGCGAAAAACCCATCCCCGTCGATGGCGACATCCAGCGGACGTCCGGTAAGTGCGATGGCTCCCGGGCGCAGGTCGGTAACCACCTCATCGACCTCTGCGCCAAAGGACAACGTGCCTATCTGCGGTGTCGGTGCACCCCTTAGCGGGTCACGAAGGCGCCAGATGGCATTGTCCAGAGCGGTGCGAAACACCGTCTCATCCGCCTTGTAGCCGGCGGTGTCGGCGTTCGCCAGGTTATTGGCGATGGTCTGGTGTCGTATCTGTTGCGCCAGCATTCCTGATGCTGCGATTTGCAACCCGCGTAACATAGAGCCTCTTCCCAGTATGAAATCTCAAGCACTGCGTGAGATACCGGTATGCATTATCGGCAACGGTTTCTGGCTTCTTTACAGGGGCGTCCTTAAGCGTTTTTGGTATAATGGAGACAATGAACGCATGGAGAAAAGCATGTTCCCGGATGTCTGTTTGTGATGTTTTCACGGGTGGTTGAAAAGTTGAACGGGGAGCGACTGGTGGGGAGAGTACTCTCTCCGCACGTCATTCCCGCTTATCGCTGGGATGCACTGGCAGGTTTGCTTGGCGGTATTTACATGGGGGCGATTTTCCCCTTTGTGATGCGCATTGCCCGCGCCGACCTGCACGCCAGTCGCCTCGAGATTAGCCTGCTCACCGCCGCTCCCTTCATCGGCAGTCTACTCGCTCCCCTCTGGGCAAGGCAGATGGTAGGCAGAGCCAAGATGCCCTTCTGCGTGTACTCATGGACATTTGCGCGCGCCCTGTTTTTCGGGATGTTTCTGGTTACCCGGGCGTGGCACTTTGTGTTGTTGATAGGGCTGGCGCAGATTATCGGCTCCATCTCAGGTCCCGCTTACACAGCCTTGATGAAAGACATCTACCCGGACGAGGAACGGGGCAGGGCGATGGGGCTGGTGCGGGTTGGTTCCTACAGCGCAGTGTTGATAGTGTCTCTTATCGTTGGCCACCTGTTAGACTCGGGTGTACCCTTCAAGTGGGTTTTTCCGGTAGCAGCTGCTGTGGGAATCGTGGGGGCATGGTGCTTCAGTCGCGTTCCGGTGACGGAGTCCTCTGCGCCCGAAGCCCAGCAAGAACGGCTGTCCGCTCTCGGATTCTGGCTGCAGACGATGGCGATTCTAAAACATAATCACGGTTTCCGCTGGTTTGCGGCGTCCGTGATGACTTACGGCTTCGGGAATCTGGTTGCTTTCACTATCTATCCACTGTATCAGGTAGATCGACTGAACGTGACCAACGTGCAGGTAGCGATGCTTACCAACACCTCTTCGGTATGCTCCATCATCGCCTTCGCCTACTGGGGGCAGTTCATGGATCGACATGGTGCGCTTTGGACTGCGCTCGTGAACATCCTTTTGCAGTGTCTGATGCCCATTGTGTATTTCTTCTCAGGAGCGTGGTGGCATTTGATACCTGCGGCAGTCGTTCAGGGCATTGCAGCAGCAGGAATCGAACTGGCTTATCTCAATGTCATTTTAACCCTTTCCGAGGAAGGTAAAGAGGCACAATATCAGGCACTGCACAGTATGTTGCTGGGAATACGCGGCACTGTTGCGCCCTTTGTCGCCGCGCCCATGCTGCATGTAGTTGGTTTCCACGCCAGCTTCCTGATATGCCTGTCGCTCATGTTGCTGGGGGCGTACACGCAGGCGGTGTCGTTACGTGCCTACCGCAAGCGCGGCGTTTAAGCCGCCTTCCGGTACGGTGCACACTCCTCGGATGCCGGGCTGACAGGCAATTCCATGTCGTCCGACATCTCCCACGACTCGGAGTCATACGGCTCCGGCTGGGCAATCAGGACCAGAATCGTGTAGAACGCGGTTGCCGCGATGAGATATGCAAAGAATGCCCACATCCGTGTGCGACCTCCTGTCGTAGACTTCCTCTAACTATTTTCGGATAGCGCGACGGTTTCTGCAGAGACCTTCCCGAAAACCGTGAGATGTGCCAGTAAGCTGCTGAACTTTGTCTATGATAAAACTTTAGGTGATGTTGTTACCAATGGCGAGTCACATTTAATTCCCAGTTTGAAATGTCACATATCCAAACGCTTCGATGGTATCACAG
>JAIMBJ010000033.1 GCA_023511455.1 Bacillota bacterium | reverse complement strand
GCGGGGTTGTTGCACGTCGGGGCACGCTATTACGACCCGCAGGTGGGGCGGTTCATCTCGCGGGATGCGGTGCTGAGCGAGCATCCGTATCTGTATTGCGAGCATGAGCCGGTTAATCACGTGGATCCGAGTGGAAGGATATGGGGACGGCTCGTTATATGGGTCATCGGCTCTTTCGCAGGAAAAATCAGTGAGTATCTTGGTGTCGACCCCGAATATACATGGCCCATTGAGCACTTTGCTGGTGAGGTCGGCGATGACCTGATGAACGAGGTTGGCCTGCCCGGTTTTGGCTCCGCCTTTGGCGCAGCTACCACTTTCATCGGAGGCATGGACGCCCTGGCTGATGGGGTAAAGGTTGTGGTGAAGTACCGTCTGCGTGTGGAGGACTACATGGACGAGAACGGCCGCTGGGACTAGGAGGTGAGACGGATACGTGCACGGGCTGCAACCATCTGATAGACTTTCGCAAGGTTCAACGTCCAAATACACCGCGACACAGGAAAGGCTCGTCCGCCTTGGACTCTATGCGCATGTGTTGTGTTGTGGGGCGCTCACACTCATCTTAACAGGGATGCTGATTAGCGATGTTGGCAATTGCTTCAGGCTTGGCTGCTCCGCCTTGTTGCCGATGCGCGTACGCGCGTTTTGGTCACCCGTCGAGATGCCCATTCACGTGCAAATTGGTATGGATCTGTTCCTGTTGCTGGTGACGGTCACCGGTTTTATCCTGGGCTACAACGACTTGACGGAAAGACTACGCGAGATACGCGCATGGCGCGAGTTTGAGGCGACCATGCAGCGAATCCGCGCGGGTGAGAACGTTGACGACATCGTTCGCGACCTGCGCCGCAGACGCAGAGGATGACCCGGAGCGTGAACGACAGGAGCTGCCAAATGAGAACGTTGGAACAACAAGCCTCGCGGCGCCCCAAGGACTGGATAGTCCTGTTGTGCCTTGCTCTTGTGGCTTGCAGCCACGCTCAAAACAAAAAAGGGACGCCTGCAGGGAAAACCTACACAGTTGGTAGGGTGTCCATCACCATACCCGACGGTTGGGAACAGAGGCGTGGCGAACTCGTGTTCCGCAAAGGAAAGGGCACCAAGCATTTCCGTTTTATCGCGGTGTCGGAAGAGCCAATGCCCACCAACAACCCACGCGATGGAGCGGTGCTTCTGGAACAGGCGGTGCTGGGAATGGAGGGGACCAGGTTGATAGCGAGGTCAAAGACGTCGGTTGCAGGCAGAGAGGCGCACGTGATGGAGTTTCGCCGAGAGCAACCCTCCAGACCCACCACAAGGGGGCAGCAGCTTTCGATTCCTCTGGACAAAAGCATTGTTGCCGTCTTCTGGTATGTCTACGAATCGGATTGGGAGGCGGGGAGGCGTGAGATAAATAGTATCATAAGGACGATACGCATTCGCTGACGCGGAGACGGTTTATCTCGCGGGATGCGGTGCTGAGCGAGCATCCGTATCTGTACTGCGAGCACGAGCCGGTCAATGCGGTGGACCCGGACGGTAGACGTAGGATAATCATTGACAAAATAGAAATTGACCTCGGGTCTATCAAACTGGGAGGTAAAATCGACCCTCCCTTCAAAATCGTATTACCTCCAGTACCACCATGGATAGGACGCCTCGGACAGGCTGGGGCGATAGTAGGAGCAGCTGTAGTGGGCTGGGAGATTGGCGACTATATCGTGGACAACCACATACCACGAGAGTGGTATGAGCGAGCTGGCGAGTGGTTGTATAACCTTCGGCCCGGCATCTGGCATTTAGGGCTCTGAGTGAGGTGGGGATAGATGATGCTGCGAATCAGGGCAAGGCGAACACCCATGCTCGATGAGTGGTGGGCACGCTATCTTGTCAAGCGATACCAGCCCATCCTCAAACACCATCGTCGCGAGTCTTCTGCGCACATCTATGCAAGTGAGCGGGCATGGCACGTATTGGACATTGACGCCATCGCAGCCGCCGCCGAGCAAGTGCTACAGCACATAACCGGCTCAATTGGAGACATCATCTCTTCCCCGGTGCACATTTACCTGCTTGAGCCAGAACAATTGCGGGGTGCGAAACGCTTTGTGTTGGGCTTCCGCCGCGGGGTTCTGGCAGACTCCAGCGGCATTGTATATACTACATCCTCTCAACACTTCCATCTCACGATAACCCGCGAGGTTGCACGCACGGCTCTGGCTCCCGCCTTCGGTGCATATTTTCTCTTCTGGGCTGGGTTCGCAGAGTATCTGGTTCGTCTCAAGGATAATACTTTCTACTACGATGTAGCTGCGCTTGCAGACGAGTTACCCCTGTATTCTCTGGATGATGTGCTTGATGGGTTTGCACCCCTGTCTCTGTCGGCAAGCTTCGCCCACTTCTTAACCGAGCAGTTCGGCAGAGAGATATGGAAACGGTTACATGCAGACATCTACCTCATGCAGAAGAGGGTCTATCCCCTGTTTGCGTTTCTGCCACAAATGGATTGGCTTTTGACAAGGGCTACCGGGTTCTCCTTGCGAGAGTTGGAAAAGCAATGGCAAGACTTCCTGCATCTTCGTTGCGAGGCTCTCGACCGACAACTTCGGCAGGCCTGGTCTGACCGACTGGCTATCAGGCGGCAGTATGAAGATGGAAGTCTGCAGGAGTGCGCCGACGCGTGCCTCCGCTATCTCTCTTTCTACGGCAGCGACTTAGAGGTAGTGTTCTATGGGGCAGTATCATATGTACGCTTGAAAGACTATTTGAGCGCAGCACGAGTACTCTCATTACACGCAGAGGTTTTGCCCCAATGGCATCGGGCTTGGGCGTATCTGAGGTTAGGTCAGGTGTATGACCTGCTTGGTGACAGGGGAGCGGCGTTGCGTAGCTATAACATTGCACGAGGCCTCTCCGATGTTTGGGGTGTCATTGGTTCAAAAGCGGAGCAATACATTCTGCAGCCTTTCCACGCCGCTCACAGCAGAACGCGATTTGATGAATGGCTGCATTTTCAGTTCCGGCAATTAAGGGAGCAATACAGCGACGTTCCGTGGATGTGGCTGCCGCGGAGTGAACCCCACACTGTGTTTACCGTGTATTATTCAGTACAGGCATAGGCTCGGACGCCACAGAGAAAATTGGCGCGTGCTGCAGCAAGCCTGCGTCTATCGGTAACCCGGTAGCGCAGTGGGGCAACAGTTCCAACCCCTATCGCTTTGCGGGCGCATGGGGTTACCGCGACGATGGGGATGCGGGGCTGCTATATATCGGGGCGCGCTACTATGAGCTAGCGGTAGGTCGGTGGACGAGCGCGGACAAGTGGTTGGGCAACCTGTATCAGCCGCTGTCGCTGAACCGGTATCTGTATTGCGAGGATGACCTGGTCAACCACGTGGATCCGAGCGGGAATATCCCCAGTGGGTCAAAGACTGGGCGAAAACGGCATGGGAGTGGACAAAAGAACATGCGTCCAACGTTGGCAAGGGCATCGGCGTAGTGGCAGGGACTCTCATCGGCATCAAACTTTCTGAGGAGATTTACATTGTTTATGTGGACTGGGACACCTCCAATCGGATGCGAGACATGCTTGAAGACTGGAAGCCAAAAGACCCAGATAAAGTGGATTGGGACCTCATCAACAGGGTTCGCAATCAGCACATTCGAGACGCCATGAGGAATGTCGGGCAAGCGGTGGGCGACGTGGCCGAGCGGATCTATAAGGTCCGACCATCCCGGTAAGGAAAGAGAGGCGACAGCGGTCGTATGGGAAGACATCCACGCGCTTGGATGACCACAGGTGGTTGCGGAACGATCTTTGCTGTAGCAAACCTGCTGTTATTTGTGGTGCTGATGTATTGGGCATGGCGCTACGGCATCAACCACTACCTGTGTGTCGCAGCGGTTAGCGGCGACCTCAATACAGCGGAGACGATGCTGCGCTTGGGAGCTTCTCCGAATTACCGTTTACCGAATGGAGACACCCCTTTGACTTTGGCAGCCCGTGCTGGTCATCCTTTGATTGTTCTCAGTTTGCTTAGCGCTGGTGCTGACGTCAATCTACCAAGAAGCAATGGAGAAACCCCATTGTTTGTCGCAGTAGAGGGAGGGCACCTGGCGGTTGCCCGCATCTTACTGGAAAACCGTGCAGATGTGAATCGCGCCAACCGCAGTGGTGTGACGCCTCTGATGATTGCAAGCCGGGATGGTAGGGTAGAGATGGTGCAATTACTACTTGCTTACAGGGCAGACCCCACCTTGAGAGACCAGCGCGGCTTTGATGCATTCCACTTTGTAAAAAGTAAGGAGGGGCAGCAATACCAGCAGATAGAACAGGTGTTGAGAGAGGCGCTTGGTACGCAGGGGAAGAAATGACGGCGATGCGGGGCTGCTGCACGTCGGGGCACGCCACCATGAGCCAGCGGTGGGTTGGTGGACGAGCGCGGACAAGTGGTTGGGGGATGTCTATCGCCCGCTATCGTTGAACCGGTATCTGTATTGCGAGGATGACCCGGTCAACGCGGTAGACCCAAGTGGGTATTGACCAAAGTGGGTGGAAGACGCTTGGAAGTCAGCCAAAGACTTCGCCTACGAATATGGCGATGTCGCAAAGAAAATAGTGTATGGTGTTTTGATAGTCCCTGCGGTAGTGCACTTGGCTGTTGATATACGGAACAGTCTTCTCGACGCCGAGACGAGGCAAAATATGCTCATGACCTACCGTGATTGGAAGCTGGGAAGAGGTCTTGATGATTGGGGGCCCGCAGACGAATTGATGAACAGAATATCCCCAGGGGATGTTGCGAACATCCGTGACCTTGCACGCCGCTCGTGGGATATAGTTTACCAGTAACGAAAAGGGCTCGGGAGAAACATCGCGTAGCCCCAGAGGAGGTGGAGGTAGTGATGGTCAAACGTGTCATTCTGGTCATCTTGGTGTTATTGGGTGTCATTGTCGTATGTTTCTTCACCGCTCGCGTCACAGAAAAGTTTCGCATTCTTCGGGCGTGGCTTGCGGATGATTCGCCTGCTATTAGTTCGAGACTAGGCACTACCCAGTTGTCATCTTTAAGCAATGCCGTGCTCAGGGCAATGGTTCCACGCCATCGGTCTTCCCAAGACACAGCAGGAGGGTTCTCCGTTTGGATATACTTGAATCGCTCTCTTTCGTCCACAATGCCTATCCCCCAAATTGCGCAAAAGAGGATTATCTTTGTGTACTACCACTGGATGCCACTGGAGGACACCGAGGTACCCGACAAAGCCTTTCGCATGATAGTTGGTGTGAAGGCGGGGCAAGAGACAAGTAGAGAAAAAAAGCTGGCTGTGAACATAATAGATGGCATAAATACGGAACAAGTGATCGTTACTGCCAGTCCTTATGACGTTGCTTTAGGAGTGCCTCCGCTACTCTATAGCAATCACTGGCATAAGCACGGACCGTGGTTCCGGCTGCAAGGGAAAGAGGTGAGGCAGACTGTGGCTATCGAGAGTCTTATTTGGTTTGGTATGAGACACGATTGGGGGACGGATGGCGAGGTCGTTGGTTACACCATCACTCCTTCACCGGTAGCGTACCGTTTCCGAAAAGACGACCAATCCCGCAGGTCGGGGTTCGCAGCAGCTTTTTTGCCAGGGGCTATCCCTAGAAGGGGAGCGCAGTGTACCATCTTTTTTGCCGATGGCAGGCGGCATTCATTTCGTTTTGATGCCAAAGGACAGGTAGTATCCGGGCAGAAGCCGCTAGAAGGATTATTCATCCAGCGCATGGACATCCGTAAGCTACTACGGTCTGAGAGTGGGGGTATTTCAGAGGGCCATATTGGCGAGATGATCACGCCACTTGTCAACAGGTGCCTGACGGTGATACGATAATAGTGGAACGTCGGGGCGGCGCGGTCACTGGCGTCTACAGTTACGGCAACGCTCTGGTTGCCCGCAACGGGGAGGTGGTGCTGCCAGACGGGTTAGGCACCACGCGGGCGACGGTGGACAGCCTTCAGGCACTGACCAGCACGTTGACAACCGAGGCGTTTGGCAACACGGCAGCGCAGTGGGTCAGCAGCTGTAACCCCTATCGCTTTGCGGGGGCATGGGGCTACCGCGATGACGGCGATGCGGGGTTGTTGCACGTCGGGGCACGCTATTACGACCCGCAGGTGGGGCGGTTCATCTCGCGGGATGCGGTGCTGAGTGAGCATCCGTATCTATATTGCGAGCATGAGCCGGTTAATCATGTGGATCCGAGTGGGAGGTGTTGGGTTGCTATCGCAGCTGCAGTTGTGGGGGCTGCTCTCACGGTTTGGGGTATGTATGAATGGAGCCAAGAGATAGACCGAGCACGCGCTCAGGGTAAGCGACGCAGGGACTCTTGCTACTCGGGCGATAACCCAGAGCACGACTGCACTGTAGATGGCGGGTATCTGAAAGACCTGCAAGAGAAGGTCGCAAAAGAAGCCAAGAAACGCTATGTTGAAGCCCCTATCGAGAAGACATTGCCTCCTACGGTCCGCTTGATAAACGGACTGCGTAAGTTAGTGCAAAAGGTTAGGGAGGCATGGCACAACGAGGGCGATAATCGCCCGCCTGACCGGACTCAGTGAGCACGCGATAGCAGCGATGCCTGAGCATCGCTGCTCACCTTAAAAACACACGGAGGTCGCACATGGCACGCAAACCCATACTGTCCCCAAAAGCCAGGCTCTACGCTGCAATTGCATCGTGGTTTGGGTTTGCCTTTCTGCTGTCGTCGTGGCGGTACGTATCTCAGGTTGGCGAAGTCATAGCGATGGACACCGATGTCGGTAGCCGTTTCGGGGCGCCCGGTCAGTCTCCCAGCACCTCTGAAAGGCACGCTCAGCTCACGGACGAGCCCAGAAGCAGTTCCCAGCCTCTGTACTGGTATGTTCTTCTTCCACTGTCAAGTGGGGATCTCGCACAACCTCTAGTTCCCCAAGCAAGAGCGTTGCCAGTGTTGATTCAAGCTTACGAGCTGCGCACAGCCGCAGGCAAGAACCTTCGGGGCTACGCACTTGCTGTAATATGGGACGCCAACCCAGCGGCTGCTTTTTGGATACCGACTCCGTTTTTCTCTCTTTCCCGAACTTTTGTAAGATCCTCATCACGAGAAGTCTCTTTAGTTCTTCTGCGTAGGCATGGCGATATTTACGGGGCTAACGTGGGGTTGCTCTCCCCTCGCCTGCAAGAGGTCCAGGGGTGGTCTCCACCTCTCCCAGATAACCTTTACCTTGTAACTGTTTCGGTGCGGCCCAGAGGTGCAAAAATCTATCGCTGGGCAGTGTTTTCCCCTCCTCCAATATACCAGTCCATCTGTTTCGGAAAGTCGTCGGTGAAGGCTTACGCTTTTTATGGCACAAAATCGGAGGGGGAGAAAGCAGCGCTGCGTTTGTGGGATAGCATCGGTACCACTGAAACCGTGAAACCAAACGACTCGTCGTCTCTAACAGAGTAGCCAGTGCCAGTCACTCGTTATCGTGAGGGGCTGGACATTTGCTGACATGACCCGGCAGGAACTCGAAAAACACATACGCCGCGGCTTTGACCTCTTTGGCTCCGCGCGCAAACAAGGGTCTCGGCAGGAAACTGGCCCTCGGGGATCGCTTGTGTTTACAGTGGCGCATGGGGCTACCGCGACGAGGGGGATGCTACCGCACGTTGTGGGCAGACACGGGGGTCTGCCCCTACAGGTTGCCCCATTCCATGATTCATCCCGACGGCGCGGTAGGGGCAACCCTTGTGGTTGCCCCCCATTTGGCAGGGCGACCCTTGTGGTTGCCCAAGATCTATTGGACAATGAATCGGGCGGACCAGGGTGGGTTATCGGGCAGACACAAGGTCTGCCCCTACCTCTTTGGGGGTACCGGGCGCGATTTGTCGATTTTTTTGCCGCACATCGGGCAGTAGTTCCAGTACGGGAGCAGCTCCGCTCCGCAGGAACATTTCAGGACAGGCGGCGGCGTGGGCGAACCCAACTGTTTGGCGGCTGCAGAGGGCGGCATATTCATCATCCGATTGGCTATGCCTGCCATGCGCTGCGTCGACGGGTCCACGAATTGCCGTGCGCCTGTCGCGCCGGGCATACCCTTCACCTGTATGCGCGGCGCGGGAACCAGCAGAATCGAGCCATCCGGCTGGAACTGGTACTGGGTTTGCGTCGCCTGCGCAATGACGTTGAGCGCGTAGCCCAGCGTGACGTTGCTCAAGACCAGCCGGGTTACCTCCAGGTCGGGCACCTCACGCGCCGCCACAATCGGCACGCCCGTCTGTTGCGAGAGCATGGTCAGCACGTTGCGCAGCCTAGTGCTGGCTACCAGGTTCACCGGTCGCGACAGCACGTCCACCGGTGCCTGCATCATCAGCGGGGCGATGGCTTGCATTCCCGGACGCGCGCGCACCACGTAGGTCTCCACCAGACGTCCCTGTAGCGCCTGCGACCGTTCCACCTGGCAGACCAGACCTGCGCTCTGCAGCACGCGGTTCAGCGCCTCCTCAAACGAGTCGGTGGCGATGCGCAGGGTGACGGTTCCCTGCACGCCCGGCTCGATCACATACTGCTTGCCCGCCTTCTGGAACAGGTCATCCAGAATCTCACGCACATCGCGGTTGACCGCTTCAATCTGATAAGCCCGGACGGGTTCCGGCTGTCGGGGCTGGGCTGCCAGCGGAACCGCGAGCGTCGTCGCTATGATAAGAGCTATCCATCGGTTGCTCATTACTTTCCACCTCCACTGCTGTTGGGGACTCGCATTCTATCTGTACGGCTGTGGGTTGTCCGTTTTCATCGTATGTTGTCTGCAGGACCACCTTAGCGACCAGCTCACCCTGCTCGTTGCGCACCTCCGCATACGCCAGGCTGGCAACAGGCTGCGGCGCAGGCAGCGGGACTACCCGGTCCGCCTGTGCCAGCGGTCGCGCGGCGTTATGCACTAGCGAAGGAACTGGGCGTTTCGTCGGTGTCGCCTGCATCTTGCCCGCCGACCTTACGGCAGGCGAACCCATCGCGAGCGCGGGCGCAGGAGGGACTGAAGCCTCTACTCTTTCGGTCGCCTTCATCCCTGCCTGTGGTGCGCTCGAGGCAACGTTCTGCGTATCTGACTGCTGCACAGGAGCTACCGCCTCGTAGACCGAAGGCTGACTATTCCACCATACAATGCCCAGCACCAGAACACACGCCGCCGCAGCGGCAGCCGTACCCCACTGCCACCATGCAGGGCGGAATGTGCGCGTGGGTTGACCGCGTTCGGCGAGCCTGCGCTGGAAGTCCTGCCACATATCCTGCGGCGGTGCGGAGAGAATCTCTGGCTTCAACGCATCTCGCAGCGAGCGATGCCACGCCAGCTCCTGCGCACACGCAGAGCATTCCTGCAGGTGTTTTTCCATCCACTGCAGGCGTCTACCCTGTAGCGTCCCGTCGATGTATTCTTCCATCCACCAGCGAATCAGCGCACACTTCATCGGTTACCGCCATCCTCCTGAGGATGTCGCTTCTGGAACAGTCGGCGAAAGCTGTTGCGTGCCCGATGCAACCGAACCTTCACCGCCGCCACCGAACAGTTCAGCACCTCTGCCATCTCCTCTAACGACAGCTCCTGAAAATAGCGCAACACCAGCACCGCCCGCTGTTGCTCCGGCAGCTGCGCCAGCATCTCCTGCACCGCCTGCTGTGTTTCCATGCGGGTTGCCTGTTGCTCCGGCTCGGCGTCGATGTCGGCGCGAAACTCGCGCAGCGCGTCCAGCGGGATGTGAGGGTGGCGTTTTTCTTTGCGTACGTGCGTGATGGCTGCGTTCACCGCCACCCGGTACAACCACGTGGAGAATGCGGAACCGCCCCGAAAGGCGGGCAATGAGTCGTACACTTGCAAGAAAACATCCTGCGTCACATCCCGCGCGTCGTCGGCGTTTTGAATAATGCCGTTCACGATGTTGTATACATAAGGTTGGTACCGGTGGTACAGTTCCTCGAACGCACTGGCGTCGCCCGCCAGGAATCGCTCGATTACCTGGTGGTCGGCGTCGGCTGTGTTCACCGTACCGGACGAGTGCGACAACGCTATCGCTCCCAGATTCGCCAACGTGCTCTCCCGCTTTCCGCCGCGGCGGATGTGATGCACAATTAAGACGCTCGATGCCCGCCGCAGGTTACGGGAACGCGCGGAACCCATTCGGACTCTTAGACACCTGCCTCCTGTCAACCTTTGCCCGATACAACGCAGGCAAACGCAGCCGCGGTATCTAAGTGAAGTACAATGAAAACCTGCGGAGGCACAGGAGATGTCCGTGCATACCATCGATTTCGAAGCGCATAACGCGGAGGTGCAGCAAGTATGGGAGGCTTATCGCACGGGGAAGCCCGTGCGCGTGCCTATCATCTGGGGCATCAACCCGCGCTTTACCATGTGGATGCCAGAATCTAACCCGCGCGGCATCACTTTCGAGCAGTACTTCCACGACCCGCAGCTGATGCTAGAGCGGCAGGTGGAGCACATCTACTGGGTACGCCACCACGTGCCGCAGGATACCGAAATGGGCATGCCGCAGAAGGGTTGGGATGTTTATGTGGACTTTCAGAACGTGTACGAGGCGGCGTGGCTGGGTTGTGCTGTCCGCTACTACCCCGACCAGGTACCCGATGTGGAACCTTTGCTGGTGGGTGATAAGAAAAACCTGCTGTTTGACAAAGGCATTCCCGACCCCTTTACCGGAGGGTTAATGGCGCGCAACTGGGAGTTCTACGAATACATGAAGCGCAAGCAGGACGAGGGCTGGACGATGTATGGCAAACCCATCGCCTCCGTGACGCCAACAGGCATGGGCACAGACGGCCCAATGACCATCTGCTGCAACCTGCGGGGCGCATCCCAGTTCGCGGGGGACCTCATCGAAGACTCCGACTATGCCCTGCAGCTGCTGGATTTCGTCACCACCGCCATTATCACTCGCATCAAAGCCTACCGGCGTTACTTCGGGCAGCCCGAGAAGGTATCGGGAGGCTGGGGCTTTGCAGACGACAGCATCGAACTGTTAAGCACACGCATGTACGAGGAGATGGTTTACCCGTTCCACGTGCGCCTCAAGCAAGAGCTGATGGAAGACCCCAGCCAGCCGATAGGCATCCACCTGTGCGGGGACGTGCAACGCCATCTGGTCTTCCTGCGTGACAGGCTGAACGTGTGCTCCATCGACACCGGATTCCCCATCGATCTGGGCAAGGCGAGGCGCGATTTGGGTCCGGATGTGGAATTGCTGGGAGGTCCGGCGGTTCCCCTGTTGCATCACGGCAAGCCGGAACAGGTGCGCGAAGAGACCATCCGTATCCTGCAAAGCGGTGTGATGGAAGGTGGTAAATTCATCCTGCGTGAGGGCAACAACCTCGCGCCGGGTACTCCTCTGGAGAACCTTTGGGCGATGTATGAGACAGGCAAAGAGTATGGACGGTATGTATAGGAGGAGGAAAAAGAGATGGAGTTCTTTGAAGTTCTGAAGCAACGGCGTTCGGTGCGCGCCTACGAACGTAAACCGATTGAGGAAGAGAAACTGCGGCAGATTCTCGAGGCAATCAACAGTGCGCCCTCGGCGGGTAATCTGCAGGCGTATGAGGTCGTGCTGGTGCGCGACCACGAGCGTATCCGCCAGCTGGCGCGTGCCTCGCATGACCAGACGTTCATCGAAGACGCGCCCGTGGTGCTGGTTTTCGTGGCGAACCCGCTGCGCAATAGCCACGCCTATGGACGGCGGGGAGAGCATCTCTATTGTATGCAGGACGCCACTATCGCCTGCACCTATGCCCACCTCGCGGCAGCGGCGCTGGGTCTCAGCAGCTGCTGGATAGGGGCATTCGATGATGAGGCTGTCGCCAGAATTATTGGAGCAGAACCACCGTTGCAGCCTGCCGCGATATTGCCCATTGCGTATCCGGCAGAGCATCCTGCACCGCGCCCTCGCCGTTCACTGGATGAACTGATACACAACGAACAGCTGAGGAGGTAGCGATGGAGAAGCAGGATATTCGCCTGTTTGACCTGTGGCAGGAGACTGTGCACATGTTAACTCATGAGGGCATCCGCTCCTGCAGGAGGTGTACATGAACAGCTATGAGCGTTTCATGACTGCCTTGCTGCGCCAGGGGGAACCCGACAGGGTCCCCCTGTGGGAACTCATTGTGAACGAGCCGACCCTTTCCGCAGTCGGGGCAAAGTCGCTGGAAGACCTTGCGGAGATGGACCATCTGGACGGTATCACCATCTTCGAGGACATGCAAATGCAGCTGCTCGGTTCGGCACAGCAATCGGAGGTGGTCTGGCGGGGACGCACCATTGTGGAAGGCACGCAGCAGATTGTGCGCGACGAATGGGGGATTGTATGGGGCGTTACCGACTTCGGCATCCCTTACCCGATTGAGGGCCCCATTCGCTCCCGGGAAGACCTCAAGCACTATACCCCTCCCGACCCCGATGCCCCGCATCGCCTGCGTTCCCTGCGCGAGGCGGTGCAGCGGTTCAAAGGGCGCAAAGCCATCGTCTTCCTGACGCACGACGGCTTCGAGTTTCCTCACTACCTGCGCGGGGGTATGGAGAATCTATTGGTGGACTACTTCGATGACCCCGACCTGGCGCACACGCTGGCAGAGATGGTGATGGACTACAAAATACGCCTGATGCGCCGCGCTATCCGCGAAGGTGCGGACGCTATCGTCTCAGGCGATGATTATGCCACCGCGCACGGCTTGATGATGAGCCCGGCGCATTTCCGCGAGTTTATTTTGCCTTACCTGAAGCGCAGTATCGATGCCGCCCATGAGATGGGTGTACCCTACACCAAGCATACCGACGGCAACATCTGGTCTATTATGGATATGATGGTGGAAGCCGGTATCGACGCCATCGACCCCATCGAGCCGCTGGCGGACATGGACATCGGAGAGGTGAAAGCACGTTACGGCGACCGTATCGCGGTCATCGGGAATGTGGATTGCTCAATGGTGTTGACGCAGGGCACACGCGAGGAGGTAGAAGAAGCGGTCAAAGAGACTATCGCCAAAGCTTCGCCGGGCGGGGGACACATTCTGGCGTCCAGTAACTCTATCCACCCTGCCGTCAAGCCGGAGAACTACGTGGCGATGGTGGAGGCGGCGCGCAAATACGGCAACTATCCGATAGACCCGAAGCTGGTGGCGGAATATCGGCAAAGAAGCTATATGCGGCGGTATATCAAGGCATGAGACCGGCTCAGGGTGCCAGAGAACCCGTCGCCTGCCGGCACGGCTTTCTTATCCCACCACCACGTTCACCAGCTTGTTCGGTACCACAATCACCTTCTTCACCGTTTTGCCGTTGGTGAACTGCTGCACCTTCGGGCTGGAAAGGGCAAGCCGCTCCAGCTCCTCCTGCGGGGTGTCTACTGGCACCACCAGCACGTCGCGCAGCTTGCCGTTGACCTGCACCACGATGTTCAGCTCCTCCGCCGCGGCAACCGCCTCATCGTACTCAGGGTAGGGCTGATTGTAGGTGAAGCCTTCGTAGCCCAGCCGCTCCCACAGCTCGTCTGCAATGTGCGGCGTAAACGGCGCCAGCACCAGTATCAGCGAGTGTATCGCCTCGCTGAAAGCGGGTGAGTCTATCAGCGAGTCCTTCAGATCGTACATCAGGTTGACCCACTCCATCACCGCTGCGACGGCAGTGTTAAAGCGAAACTCCTCGATATCCTCACCCACCTTCTTAATGGTCTGGTGCGTCTTGCGGCGCAGTTTGCGTTCGTCCGCGCTCAGCTCCGCCCCCTGCAGCTTCTCTTTCCAGTCGCGGTGATAGTGCGGGATGGCGTCCAGCACCAGCCGCCACACGCGGTGCAGGAAGCGGTTCGCGCCGCTGACGCCCTCCTCGCGCCACTCAATCGCCTGGTCAAAGGGGGCAACGAACAGCTCATACAGGCGCAGGGTATCCGCGCCGTGCTTCTCTACTACCGCATCGGGCGTGACCACGTTGCCCTTCGACTTGGACATCTTCACCATCACGTCGGGGGTGTCGGGGTCAGGTGCCAGCACCATACCCTGATTGCGCAGGGTCATGAACGGCTCGACGAAGTGCACCAGCCCGGCGTCGTACATCACTTTCACCCAGAAGCGGGCATACAGCAGGTGCATCACTGCGTGCTCGGCACCACCCACATACACGTCCACTGGTAGCCAGTAACGCACCGCGTCCGGGTTGAAGGGGCGGTCGGTCTCGTGCGGGCTGGCGAAGCGCAGGAAGTACCACGACGAACAGGCGAAACCGCCCATCGTGTCGGTCTCGCGCTCAGCGGCTCCCCCACACTGCGGGCAGGAGGTGTTCACGAACTCCGGGATGTTCGCCAATGGGGACTTGCCAGTACCGGTTGGCTCGTAATGTTCCACGTCGGGCAGCAGCACGGGCAGCTGGTCTTCCGGCACCGCTACTTCGCCGCACTTTGGGCAGTGGATGATGGGGATGGGCGCGCCCCAGTAACGCTGTCGGCTAATCAGCCAGTCGCGCAGGCGGTAGTTGACGCGCCGCTTGCCGATGCCTCGCTCTTCCATCCAGTCGGCGATGCGTTTTTTGCCTTCTTCGCTGGGCAACCCGCTGAATTCGCCGCTATTGACCATCGTGCCCTCGCCGGTGTATGCCTGCTCCAGAGGTTCGCCGTTCCAGCCGGGCGGGGCGATGACCACCGGAATGGGCAGTCCGTAGCGTTTGGCGAAGTCAAAGTCACGCTCATCATGCGCTGGTACCGCCATAATCGCGCCCGTGCCGTAGCCCATCAGCACGTAGTCGGCAATGAAGATGGGCACCAGTTGACCGTTCACGGGGTTGATGGCGTAGGCTCCGGTAAACACGCCATCGCGCACGCGCTCGGTGGACAGGCGTTCGATCTCCGTCTCGCGCTGGCTGCGGGCGATATATGCCTCCACCTCTTCACGGCGGTCGGGTGTGGTCATCTCGCGCACCAGCGGATGCTCCGGTGCCAGCACCGCAAAGGACATGCCGAAGGTGGTGTCCACTCGCGTGGTGAACACGCGGAAGGATTTGCCCGACGGCTTGCCCTGCGCATCAGCGACCTGCATCTCGAACTCCACGCCCTCGCTGCGCCCGATCCAGTTGCGCTGCATCATCTTGATGCCTTCGGGCCAGTTAATCAGCTCCAGATCATTCAGCAACCGCTCGGCGTAATCGGTAATTTTGAAGAACCACTGGGGCAGGTCGCGCTTCTCCACCATGCTGCCACACCGCCAGCACGCGCCGCCTTCCACCTCTTCGTTCGCCAGCACCGTCTTGCAGGAGGGGCACCAGTTGGCAGGGGCGGTGGAGCGATATGCCAGCCCACGCTTGTAAAGCAGCAGGAAGAACCATTGCGTCCACTTATAGTAATCCGGCGAGCTGGAGTTAATCTCGCGGCTCCAGTCGTAAGAGATGCCTATCATATTCATTTGCCGCTTGTAGTTGGCGATGTAGCGTGGCACCGTCTTGCTGGGATGGGAACGCTTGCGAATGGCTTCGTTTTCAGCGGGTAGACCGAACGCATCCCAGCCCATCGGGTGCAGCACGTTAAAGCCCTTCATGTGTTTGTAGCGGCAGAAGGCATCGGTGGGAATGTAGTTGCGACAGTGACCGACCGATAGCCCATCTCCCGAAGGATAGGGGAAAAAGTCCAGAGCATACAGTTTCGGTTTTGGGCTGAAGTCCTCTGCCCGAAACAGCTGCGCTTCCTGCCAGCGTTTTTGCCATTTTTGTTCTATCTGTTGTGGCTGGTATTTCTCTTCCATCAGAGACCCCCCGTTGCCGAGCGTCACAGTAGTATCAGTATAACGTGAGGCACGGGGGCTTTGCAAGGGCAGGAGGGCTGGCATCAGGCTAAGAAGGTATGTAATGCAGTGAATAGGAGGGAGTGCAAAGATGTCCCGAACGCTTGTGCTTGTTCTGTTCATGATTGGCTGCACGCTGTGCTTCGCGCAAAATCCCGTGACCAACGGCGGGTTCGAAATCCTCGACGCGCAGGGCAGACCCGTCGACTGGCAACTGCTGGGAGAGACGGTAACTGTGACCACCGATGCCCATTCTGGCAAGTACGCCCTGCGCTTCGAACGCGGTGTCGCACCAAACGTGCCGCCGGAAATCGGTTTGAACCGCGACTGGATGCCCGACAATGGTCAACAGGGCAAGATGCTCGCCGAGCGCAAAGGGGGTATTCTCTTCTGGTACAGGCTGGTTTCGGCATCGCCCAACGCCGAGGTGAGCGTTCAGGTCATCCCGATGAGCGCGCGCCCCTTCGAAGATACAGGCTCCGCCCGCGCTATCTACCGCATCCCCCTGCAGCGTGCGGGCGACGGTCGCTGGCATCAGGGCAAGCTGGTCTACGACTTCACCGACAACCCGAAGGTAAAGTGGGTGCATGTGGGCGTTCGGTTAACGGGTGGTCCCGCCGTGCTGATTGTAGACGATATGGAATATGTGGAGCGTGTGGGGGCGGTGTTGCAGTTCGAGAAGATGCACTTTTACCCCGATACAGCCGCTCCTTCCAGCGCAGGCATGTTCACCTTTTCGGTGACCAATGCTGGCGATACCCCCTCACAACCGGTGCAGGCGGCGGTGCGCGCCCCTGAAGGATGGCAGGTGCAGCCGCTGCGCGTGCCTGCTGCGCGCCCGATTGCGCCGGGGGACGGTGTGACCTATCGATGGCGGGTGCAAGGCACGTTACAGCCATCCACTTTACATCTAACCGCTACCGATGGCAATGAGCGGGTAGAAGAAACCTTCCCGCTTATACCACGAGTGGAGCTGCAGAGCGTGCTGATGAAGCCCGCGATGGTTGCACCCGGTGGAACCGCCGAGATTGTGGCGACGGTGCATAATCGTGGTGTGGCTATCGCGGAAGGGGTGGAGCTGCGCTGTACCTTGCCTCCTGGTTCTCCCCTCACTATCGTGGGTAGCGACACGCAGACGGTGACACCGATTGCCCCCGGACGGAAGGCGGTAGTGCGATGGAAGTTACAGGTGGGCAGGCGACCAGGAGAGTGGCAGGTGCATTGCGCTATGCGCACGCCGGAGACCTCGCTGCAAAACGCCACCAGCACGCTTATCGTTACCGATGCCCTCCACCGTTCAGCGCAACGGGTGGCGGGTGCGCTGTGGATTCGGCCCGGCTCCGACCGCACGATTGCCGAGCTGCGCGTGGGAAATCGGGTGGCGGCGCGGCTGCCGCACTTAGGCAGCGTCGTCGTGAAACTGCCTGACGGCTCGGTGCAACGGCTCTTCGCGCGTTATAGTGCGCCCGCCAGGCGAAGCCCAAAGGCTCCGGTAACGCTATCGGGCAGCGTCAGTGACCGCGCAGGCGCACGCTGGACCTTCACGCTTATCCTGCAAGCCCTGAATGCGCACACACTGCGAGTGGAATACGCCTGCGTACCCAACCGCCCGCGCGAGATACTCTCCTTCGAGGGCCCGATGCTACTGGTTGGCGACGGCAGCACCGCCGACGCGAAACAGGAAGCCATCCTTCCAGGTCTGGAGTGGCTTGCCCCTGAGGAAGTGAGCAGCAGCGACCTGGACATTGCCAGCGACCACCCCGACCGGATTCGCTTCGTGCCTCATCCGCACAAAGTCTCTATACCTGCCATGGGGGTGAAAACGCCACTGGCTACAGTGGGACTATTGTGGAACATGTATGACCAATGGGCGAAAGGGCAAGACCGCTCGCAGCCAGTATTTGCCGTACCCGACCGACTGAAGGGCACGGCAACCCATCGATTAGGTCTTATTGCGCCTAACGTGCCTGCGGGCTTAGGTGAGAACCGCCTGACCGCCGAAAAGCCGTTCCGCGTTTCCCCGAACGCCCCTCTCCGTCTGCACGCGATAATCTATGTCAACCCGCAGGCGAGGGACGCGCTGAGTGTGGTGGACGCCTGGTTTGCACACTTCCGCCCAGACCCACCGTTACCTGCCCCGCAGGGTGATGACCTGAGGCAGATTGCATGGAGTATGAAGGCGTATACCGACTCGTTGTGGGTTTCGGACGAGGAAGGCTGGCTGCCGTTTCAGGGCGGACCGGCAATCTGGTCGCGCCCGGCTTTTCGGCTGGACTATGTGTATGACCTGCTGAAGGCACTCACCATCTTGCCGAACCATCCTGAAGCCTCAGCGTGGCGCGCGATGGTAGAAAGGACTCAATCTCGAGTGAGCATGGTAGGTATTCCGCAGGCGGAGGACATGCAGTTCGAGCACGGTGATACCGCGAACACCCTGTCTTTCCTGCGTTCTCGGGCACTGGAGCTGATGCAGTCCCAGAACCCGGACGGCTCCTGGGGCTTCGACGCCGACCGGCGCGACACCGGCGTGTTCAAAGGCTTTGACTATCACCTGCTGGGACCGCCCGACGCGGTGGAGGCAGGCACCTGCGCCCGCAACGCATACGAGATTCTGCGCTACGCCCGCATCTCTGGCAGTGTGGAGGCGTATCGCGCCGGGGCGAAGACGCTGGAGTTGCTGCGCCGTTTCACCATCCCCCGCGCAGCGCAAGTGTGGGAGGTGCCAGTGCATACCCCCGACATCCTCGCTGCCGCCGATGCCATCGACGCTTATATCGAGGGCTACTGGTTCAGCGGTGACCCACGCTGGCTGGCGGAGGCGCGCCGGTGGGCACGGGCAGGATTGCCCTTTGTGTACGTGTGGAACGCGCCGGGCAAGCCCTGGATGCGCTATGGGTCTATCCCTGTTTTCGGGGCCACGTGGTATGTGGGCAGCTGGTTTGGCAACATCGTGCAGTGGAACGGTTTGCGTTATGCTTACGCACTCATCAAACTGTGCGAAACCGACAGGACTGCCCCCGCGCTGTGGAAGCAGGTTGCTTTGGGCATCACGCGCAGCGCGATGTATCAGCAGTCCACGTCTGGCAAGAACATCACCCTCTGGCCAGACAGCTACCACACCATTACCGACGTGCGCGCCGCCTGGGACTTCCCACCGCGGCAGATACTCAAAAACGTCTATCACTTTCTGGGGCGTGAGGAAGAGCCGAGAACTCTGCGCCTTTCCAGCGGTATCCGCATCAGCAGTCGCGCCGCGAAAATACAGGCAACCGAGTCGGGTGATACCCTGCGCGTGGTGCTGCGCCACCCGAAAGGCGAGCGCGGCAACCTGTTGATAAGCGGTGTATCTCGTCCGGCGCACGTGCTGTTGCAGGGACAACCTTTGCTAGAGGTACAGCGTCTGACTCCCGAATCTCGTGCGGAAAGCTGCTGGAAGTACTCGCAGGCGCACCGTGCGCTGGTGTTATGGCTGGCGACGGACGCGGAGGTCTCGGTGGAAGTTCGCAGTGTGCAGAGGGCGAACATACCCGCCTTCCCCCGCATCATGACGGAGCTCAGGTTCGAGTTCGAAGAGGACACCGAAGGCTGGGAACCCGCTAACGACCTCGATCCGTTGCAGGTTCGGCGCGGCTCACTGCTGGCTCGCTCCACTGGCAGCGACCCTTATATGGTGCGCCCGCTGTGCCGGCTGGACGGCGACTCTATCCGCTATATCCGCATCCGCCTGCGCGGCACGGGTGGAGGAGGAGCACAGTTCTACTGGACAACCCTTAGCTCGCCCGGCTTTGACGAAAGCAAGGTGATACGGTTCGAGTTACCGCTGGACGGCGAGTGGCACGAGGTGACTCTGCCCGTTGGGGAGCACCCGCTCTGGCGCGGGCAGACGATTACTGCCATCCGTCTCGATCCCGGCTCTGCCGCCAACACCGAGGTGGAGATAGACTGGATCAGGAGCGAATGAGGCTGAGGCGCGGCTTATCCAGCACTGTGGCAACATCTTCGGAGGTTCCCTTATATGAAGGAGCTTAGCCTGTCTGCGCCTTCCAGCCGTAGGAGACGTACTGCCACTTCAAATCCTCTCCGTCGCAATCGAGGACGACGAAACCTTCGGGATGCACTCCGCTGCGCGGTCCGCGCCACCATTCTCCGCACACAGCGCCGGAGGTGATGTAGCGTGTTCCCGTGTAGGTGCATTCCTCCACCACATGGGTATGCCCCTGCAGTACTGCCCGCACGTTGTAATCTTTGTAGAGACTGCGCACTTCCTTCGCGTTGCGCACAATGATTTTCTCGCTGGGAGCAACCGTCGTGCCTGCGTCGTACTGGGGGAAAATAGTGAACAGAGGCACGTGAGTGATAAGGACAATCGGTCGCTGCTTGCCCACTCGAGCGAGGTCGCGGCTCAGCCATTCCAGCTGTTGCTCGTCGATCTCCGCCACCCAGTCTGCGGGCGGGTTGTAGCGAATACTGTCCAGAATCACGAAGTGCCAGTGCAGGTAATCAAAAGACAGGTAGGTCTCTCGTTGTCCCAGCATGCGCTGGAACATCTGTTTGCCGAAGCCGGGCAGGTTGTCAGCGGCGTCATCGCGCCTCCATCCGTAGGCATCGCGATTGCCAAAAGTGTGATACACCGGCACCCTCAGTCGGTCTATGCCCTCACGAAACAGACGGAACTGCAGTATCGCTCTGGCGCGGTCTACCGCTTGCGCATCCATCACCAAATCGCCCCCTGTGGTCACGAAAGCAGGCGACGGCTGGAGGGCGTTTATCGACCGGATGGCTTTTTGCCAGGCTTGTGGCGCACCCAGTTCGGGCTGAATGTGGGTGTCGCTCAGATGAACAAACCGAAAGCGTGACCTCTTCATGATTCTACCTCCACCGTCGAGGAGGGGTGGGGAGCCATCCCCACCCCGACCTGCTTTACGGACAACCCGCGAAGGGAACGTAGTTTTTTCCGTCCAGCGCCATGTTCTCGTACCACTGTGGACGGGGGATGCCCAGCGTCAGCTTAGCGTGACCGTCGGCGTAAGCAGCCATTTGCCCCTTGGTACCACCCTGCCATCGGCAATCCGGACTACCCAAGTAGCCGGTGCGCGACTGGTCGGTGTGGCGACTGTAGTCGGAGTCAGCGTCCCAGAACAGCCAGATTTGGGCTGGGTTTTCGAGAGCGGCTTGCGGAACCCCTGCGAGATTGCCGCGGCAGTTGGCAGGAGTACCGGGCGGGCAGTCTGTCGTCAGGCGCGACTTATAGGCGTAGGAGGTGCCTGCTCCCCTGAACGAGGGGTCTCCCTGGCTAAAGCCGTCCTGCTCCCACACGCTGGGGCGCGGTTCGGACGGGCAGAACCAGATGGCGTCGTTCTTCACATACGGCTGGATGAGGGTGCGCAACTGGGGCCACTGGGTGTTGAAGGCTCTGGAGATGTTGCACGCGGCGGGGTAGGTCTCGTCGTAATCCTGAATGTAAATCATAATCCCCGTCGCAATCTGCTTCACGTTGGAGAGGCAGGCGGTCGCCCGTGCCTTCTCGCGCGCCCGTGCAAAGACGGGGAACAGGATGGCTGCCAGTATCGCGATAATCGCGATGACCACCAGCAGCTCAATCAGGGTGAACGCTCGGGTGTGCTTCATGGTGTGAGGTCCTCCTTTCTTGGGTGTAGGTGGTTGGCTTCGACACCACGAGATTTCGCCCCGCAGGACTCACGCACAACCAGCTGCGGCTCGATGAGTACGCGCCTGCCCAGCGTGGGCGACTCCGTGGCGGCGATACGCTCCAGAAGCAGGTGCACCGCTTGGATGCCGAGTTCTCGAAGTGCCGAACGAACGGTGGTCAAGGCGGGGCGGAAGAATTCACTCATCGCCTCGTCGTTAAAGCCGACCACCGACACGTCCTCCGGCACCCGATAGCCTGCATCGAACAGGGCGTTAATCGCTCCATAGGCTAAGTCGTCGTTCAGCGCAAAAACAGCGTCGACCGCTCCCCCTTTTCGCAGGTAATCCCGTACTGCCTTGTAAGCGAATCGGGGCAGGGGCAACCGCTCCTCAAAGTCCTCTCCGATAATCGTTGCGGACAACCCGTGTTCTTGCAAAGCTTGCTGGCATCCGGCGATACGCTCCAGTACATACGTGTATTGACGTTTCGGGGCGATCGTGGTCACGATACCGATACGCTGCCTTCCCAAACCAGCCAGGTGTTTGCCCACCAGGTAACCGCCAAGTGAATTGTTGGTTTCCACCGAATCGCCTGGCACGCCCGGCACGTATCGCCCGACGAAGACCAGACGAACGCCTTCCTCAATGAGTCCTGAATAGTAGGAGGCACTGGCCGATGGGTCGGCTGGGGACAGGATGATGCCTGCAACGCGCTTCTCCAGCAGCAGTTCGATCTGTTCTCGCTCTTTGACGGGGTCGTCGTGTGAGCAGCTGAGAAGCACGCTGTATCCAGCCTGATGGGCGGCCTCCTCTACCCCATCCAGAATGCTCGCATAGAACGCGCTGGATATACCGGTGAAAGTGACGCCAATGGTGAACGTTTTACGTGCCCGTAGTTCCTGAGCAATGCGGTTGGGGCGGTAGCCGACACGTTGCGCGGTTTCCAGGACACGACGGCGCGTGCTTTCGCTCACACTGCCGCTGTTGTGCAGAGCGCGATGCACCGTGGCAACCGATATGCCCAGTTCACGTGCAATTGTTGTGATGTCTGCGCGTTGCACGCCGTTCACACTCCCTGATGGAATGGAAACGTTTGCATCGAGTATACCAGTTCCTTCAGAAAATAGCAAGCACTAGAGTGCAAAAAACAGACACTGAACGACCGTCTTCTATTAAGATATTTTGATTAACCCGTTTTTAATAATGTAAACGTTTTCATTCTCCCTCCTCAGCGTGTGGTGACGATGCCAGCGGTTTGTCCATTGAAACAGGGGAATGGTCGTCTACTGGGTGGCGATGATACCACTGCCCGCTACAGGCTGGCACACGAACATGTCCGGTTCCAGCCCGCGCGGCGCGTAGTAGCGGTCGATGAGCGCGTGTTGCACGGCGTCGCAGGCGTCTTCACGCACCAGCACCAGGATACAGCCTCCTAGCCCTGCGCCCAGTATCTGCGCGCCCAGCACGCCGGGCACCTGCAGGGTCACATCCACCATCCAGTCGATCTCGGGGGTGCTGCAGGCGTACGCGCCCGGTTGCAGTGCCAGGTCGGCGTGCCCAGCGTGACGCTCCGCCTGCCGGGACAGGCTTTGCAGGGCGGAGTCGGAGTAGTCCATCTGGAACGGCTGGTACTCACTGCCGTCCTGGTTCCAGCGGGCGACACGGTCGCCGTCGTGTGAGCAGTTCATCCACAGCCCGAAGGTGTGCAGTTGCCCATCGCGCAACACTGCGGCGGTGCGGCGGCTGCGCTCGCACTCTGCCAGCCCGAACAGCACCACCGCACGCAGGGGATAGCGGTTCAGTTTCTCGTCATGCGTATTCAGGTAGGGCAGGACGCGCTCGGCGGGCAGGCGTTCCAGTATCTCCTGTCTCTCAACAAGCTCCGGCAGGTGGCTCAGCAGGCGGTAGAGCCCGGCAAGCGGGATGCCCAGCTGCTCGGTGTTCACATCGCGAAGATGCTCGATGCGCGGCGCAAGGTGTGGGAAGGTGTGCTTCAGCCACTCTCTGCCCAGATGGTAGCACGCCACGCGGTGATTAAACTGGTCGCGTGCACCGGCGGTCTTCTTCGCCTGCTGGTGCGAATGGCACACCAGGAAGCGATAACCTTTGGGGAAGGGGGTGGTTCCCATCACCTGAAACGGGAAAAAGCGCATGGTCACGACGGCGTCGCGCTGTGCGAATTTCATCGCCGCGTGGTCGCCAGCGCCCCCGCGCGTGCCCACATACCACTCAGCTTCCCCGCACAAATCCACGAACTGCTCCGGCGGCAGGGCAAACTGGTTCAGGTGCAGTAGCGCTTCCATCGTCGCCACCACCACCGCCGACGAGGAGCTCAGCCCCGCGCCGATGGGCACATCTCCGTCCGCGCTCAGGTTGAAACCGGGCAGGCGGAAGTCGGCGAAATGCGCCTGCAAACGGGCGCAGGCGGCTTTGACGTACTGCGACCATTCGCCGCGGGAGGCTGCCGCCGCCTGTAGCACCGCCGCGCTGTTCACAAACTCCACCCACGCGCCCGGCTGATAACCCTGCAACAGGTCATCCAGCGAGAACTCCCGCGGCGAAAACTCTTTCGGACGCAGGTTCTGCAGGTGCACCTGCCGGTCCGAACGCAAGCCCACCACCACGTGCACGTCGCGGTCGATGGCAATCATGTTGACGTGCCCGCCCTGATGGTCGATGTGCCTGCCCATGATGTTCACCCTGCCCGGTGCGCGCGCTATCACCACCGGCTGGTCACCAAAACGTTGCAGGTGCAGGGCCAGCAACGCCAGCAGACGGCGACGCTTGCTCTCCGCGGTGGCATCGTCTCCCCCGTAGGTCTCGCGCAGCAGGCGCAGGATATCCGTATCGCCCCCCTCCAACGCGGCAAGCCACTGGCTGACGATGCGCACCCCGCGCACCGGTTCCTGCACCTGCACCCCGCCGCGGGTGGTGAGGTATCGCTCGATAGCCTGCAGCTCTTCGGGGGTGTTGAACGCCATCGCCTCTTCGGGATAGGCGACCGGCACGGTCTGGATGTTCGCCCCGCGCTGCGCCAGCAACGCCACGATGTCAGTGAGATACTCCTCGCCCTGCGCGTTATCGGCGGACAATCTGCCGAGCGCATCGTAGAGCAGGGGGGCGCGGAACAGATAGACCGACAGATTCGCTTCCTGCGCGGTTTCCACCTGTTCCACTGGCAGAACGGCGAGCCCGGCGCGAACCCCGTCCTCTTGAGGTATCCGTTCGAGCGGGATAACCTCGCCACGCTCGATATCCTGCCAGAGTTCACCCAGCGCACGTGCCGCCTTCTTCTCCTGCGGGAACGCATGGGCGACGAGGCGCCTTGCCTGCTCGGCGGTGAGAGGAGCGTTGTGCGCGGCTTCCCGCAGCGAACGCAATACCTGCGCCCGCGCGAGGTCAAACACCTCCACGATGGCGCAAACCCTGCCCCCCGCATCGCGCACCACGCGCCCCGAGGTGGGGAAGTCCGAAACGCTACCCACCGCGAAGGCGAGGTCGGCGCGGGTCGAGTAGAAGGTGTCTATCAGCCGCGCGAGGAAGGCTTCCTCGATCACCTTGTCGCCTGCCACTACCAGCACGTCGCCGGTGTAGCCCAGCGACCGCAACAGGTCGACTGCCACGCGGGTGGCGTGTCCCGTGCCCCGAGGCTCGGGCTGATGGGCGTAGATGCGCTGTCCGGGCAGGTCTTTCAGCACGCCCATGATGGCTTCCGCCCCCTGTCCCACCACCACGCAGTGCGTCCGGATGCCGCAGCGCACGTACGCCTCGACCGCCCGCGCGATGGCAGGCACGCCCGCAATGGGAAAACACACTTTCGGCAGGTGGGACGCTTTCATGCGCGTGCCGCGCCCCGCCGCGAGAATCACCGCCACTATCGGATGGGTGCGTGAGATGGTCATGTTTTGACGATATTGTCGCCCCGCTGCCGCCGTGTGTGGTATCCACAGGCAAGTGCCGTTGAGATAGAGAACAGTTCGGCATTCCAGGGCGGATTCCTCTGAGGGGGTTCAGGAAGGGATGGGTGGACGGATAAGGTCGAGAACCGAGCTGGATATTTAGCAGGTCTTCTTTCTTACCAATGCCAACTACCACCCATTTCGCGCCCGCTTCGGAGGCTGCCTTCTCCAGCCAGCGGAGCAATCGGAAGGTGCTTACACACAACCCCTCTTTTCTGATACAATATAACGGCTACGCAGTGGGAGAGCGCGCCAGCGGTCTACAGCCAGATACGCACACAGGATGGGTTCTGAACGAACCTCCTTGTCATTCTGAGCGAAGCGAAGAATCTCCGAGCCCCTTCGTGTGCGCTCACGGTAACAGAGGACGAGATGCTTCGCTGATGCTCAGCATGACAAAGGGTTTCTCTGTCATTCTGAGCGGAGCGAAGAATCTCGGTTCTTGCGGTGACAGATGAGATGCTTCGCTGGCGATCAGCATGACAAAGGACAGTTTGCGTGGTAGTCAGCCGATGGGCACTCTCCCTGAGCGGGTAGCGCAGTGTAACCAGTCGCAACAATAGTGCGACAAACGTCCTGTGGAGGTTGTGTTGATGGCGGAGTGGGAAGCCTGCATCGGCATGGAGGTGCACGCCGAGCTGTTGACCGAGAGCAAGATGTTCTGTTCCTGTGCCAACGCCTTCGGGGGCGAGCCGAACACCCGGTGCTGTCCAGTTTGCACGGGGATGCCCGGTTCCCTGCCGGTGATGAACAAAAAGGCGGTGGAGATGGTGTTGCGCACTGCGCTGGCGCTGAACTGCGAAATCTCGATGACCTCTGTCTTCCACCGCAAGAACTACTTCTATCCCGACCTGCCCAAGAACTACCAGATTTCGCAATATGGCGACACGCCGATCGGCAAGCGGGGATGGCTGGACGTGCCGGTGGGCGGGCGCATCGTGCGGGTGCGTATCCGGCGCGTGCATCTGGAGGAGGACACGGGCAAACTATTCCATCTGCCCACCGGTGAGAGCGCGGTGGACTACAACCGCAGCGGCGTGCCGCTGATGGAGATTGTCACCGAGTTCCCCCCCGACATGCACAGCGCAGAGGAAGCGCGTGCCTACCTGCAGACGTTGCGCAGTGTGCTGTTGTATCTGGGCGTGTGCGACGGGCGGATGGAGCAGGGCAGCCTGCGCTGCGAACCCAACCTGTCGGTGCGCCCCAAAGGCAGCGACACCTTTGGCGTCAAGACCGAGTTAAAGAACCTGAACTCCTTCCGCGCGGTGCAGCGGGGCATCGAGTACGAGATTCAGCGACACATCCGCGTGCTGGAATCAGGGGGCAAGGTGGTGCAGGAGACGCGCGGCTGGAACGACGAGCGCGGCGAGAGCTTCCCCATGCGCAGTAAAGAGTACGAGCAGGATTACCGCTACTTCCCCGAACCCGACCTCGTGCCGGTGCAGTTCAGCGAGGAGTGGATCGAGCAGGTGCGCGCCTCCCTGCCCGAGCTGCCGCTGGCGAAGCGTCAGCGTTTCATGGAGCAGTACACCCTGCCGGAGTACGATGCCACCCTGCTGGCGGAAGACCGCGCCACGGCGGACTACTTCGAGGAGGTGGTGCAACTGGGCGCGGAGCCGAAGGCAGTGGCGAACTGGATGAACGGCGACCTCGCCCGCCTGATGAACGCCGCTGGCATTGAAAACATCCGCGACTGCAAGGTGCAGCCCAAACACCTGCGCGACCTCATCGGGCTGGTGCACAAGGGCACCATCACGGGCAGCGTCGCCAAGCAGGTGCTGGAGGAGGTGTTCCAGACAGGGGCGGAGCCGTCGCAGGTGGTGCAGGCGAAGGGGTTGACACAGGTCAGCGACATCGACCAGCTTACCGCGTGGGTGCAGCAAGCCATCGATGAGAACCCCGACGCTGCCGAGAAGGTGCGCAACGGCAAACTGCAGACGCTGCAGTTCCTCGTGGGGCAGGTGATGAAGCTGAGCCGCGGGCGCGCCAACCCCAACGAGGTGCGCCGCCTCATCGCCGAGGCGCTGGGCGTCCAGCTGGAGTAGCAGAGGGACTGCGCGATGATTGCCGACCGCGCGCACTGGCGCCGCTGGGAAGCAGAGTACATCCGTCGGGAGGCGGCGGATATTGACCGAAACCTGCGCCTTTACGAGGCGTTATACCAGCACGCGCGGCAAATGGGAGCATATCCTCCGATAGACCCGCTGGAGGACGTCTCGCGCAAAACCCGACTGGTGAGGTGTTTCATGTTTCGCGACCTGCTGGAGAAGATGGCACGAGAGTTCGATGCCCGCTCGATCGCCTACATGGTGATTGGCGGACAGGCGGTGTTGTTGTACGGAGAGCCGCGCCTCACGGCGGATGTGGACGTGACCGTTGGGGTCGCCCCAGAGGGTCTGCCAGTGGTGCTGGAAGCGGTGCGCGCACTGGGCTGGCAGGTGCTGGTGGAGGATGCTGAAGCCTTTGTGAGACGCACGATGGTTTTGCCCTGCCGCGACGAAGCCAGCGGGATACGCATTGACGTCATCTTTGCGCAATCGGCTTATGAGCAGGAGGCGCTGCGGCGCGTGCGGCGCGTGCCGTTTGGCGCGACGGAGGTCTGCTTCGCCTCGCCCGAGGACGTGATTATCCACAAAGTGATTGCCGGGCGTCCACGCGACATCGAGGATTGCCGACGCATCTGGCTGAAGAACCCCCATCTGGACGAGGGCTACATCCGCGGGTGGCTGCAGCAGTTCGAAGCCGCGCTGGGCGAGCCGTTCCTGTCCCGCTTCGCGCAGGTGAGGCAGATCGACGGGGGTGAAACGCAGTAGCACACTTCATCCATTCTTCACAAACGGTCGCAAAAAACCTTGACAAATCCACAAGGGATGTGATCGTCTGGAGCCAACAATGCGGTCTTAGCATCAGCTGCCAGCTCATCCGTCGTTTGAGGCAGGCTGGACGGCGGGTGACCCTTCTGCAGCGCCGGGCGCCGCGTTCGCCAAAGCAGTGTCTGCGCTCCAGCGCACGGTGGGCACCGCGTGGGAGATACACGCCATCGCCTCCCTACCACGGTTGATTGGGGCAGTGGGCACCGCATGGCTGAATGCCGGCGAGGACCCCACACGCGGCGGGGCAGGGCATAAGGCAGTTCTCTGGCTTGTGGTCGTTGAGTCGTATCATCCTCTTTGGCTCGCGGGCGCGGGGCTCCTTTGGGGGCGTTAGCTACGCGGGGCATCATCGCTGAGCATTTTGAGAATGCGTTTCGCCAGGACGTTGCTAATCTCCTGGTGGCGAGGTACTGGTTGAGATATCTTCGTTCTCGGGTTCTGATACCAATCGTGCTTGTGTCCATGCCGCACAAGGACACACCCCATTTCTTGTATTTCGCGTATCAAATCGCTTCGCTTCACGGCGCGTCCTATCCCTGCGCTAATTCCATCTCAGCCACCCTGCGGACGCTCGGTATCTCACCGCTCATCAGGTCGTGATACAGGTCGCGCAAGTTTTCTTCCAGCTCCTCTCTGGTTTCCCCCTGCGTCCAGTAGTCGGGAAACTCCTCCAGATAGCCTAACCACATTCCTTCCTCTTGCCAGTAGACATATTTGACGGTTTGCATGATTGCTTTGCCCCCAGTCAATCCGGCCTCTGCAATGTTATTATGCCATAAGTATGGGAGGAGTTCAATCAGCATCGCCCGGAAAGTTCGCTTGCCAGCCGGGTGACGAATCTGGTGTTATCGTGGGCGGATGCGGGCTGGACGGCGGGTTACCCTTCTGTGGCGCCAGGCGCGGCGTTCGCCAAAGCGGTGTCTGCGCTGCAGCGCACGGTGGGCACCGCGTGGGAGATACACGCCATTGCCTCGGTGCCGCCTTGATTGGGGCAGCGGGCACCGCGTGGCTGAGCGCGGCGGATGAGTTCACAGCGACGCCTTGTGCAGGGCAAAGGGTCCACCACGCCTAACCCGCGCGCCGGTGGCTTTTCACTCGTAAATGACGATGCGCGGTGGCGTCAGCAACCCGTACGGCACGAAACGGTACTCGTCCGTCCACTGCTCACCTGCGGTGAAGCTCTCCGGTCCCACGCCGTACAGCTCGTCCTGCTGGTGATGCAGCGGTCCCAGCAGGTTGCGCGGACTGGTGAACACCTCCACCGTGATTTCGTTTTCCCCCTCATGCACGAGGTCGGTGATGTCCACCTCGTACGGATGCCACGCCAGCAACCCCGCGTACTGCCCGTTCACATGCACGCTACAAACGGGGGCATGCGGCTTCTGGCACTCCAGCACGATACGCTGTGACTCGCCGGGCAGATGTATCCGCCACGTGAAGCGCATGGAACCGCAGTAGAACGGATACCCCTGGGGGCACCAGTCTTCCAGCGTAATCATCGACGGCTCCTCGTCCAGCACGAACTGCCGGTTGTCTTTCGTCGGCGATACCCCGAAATCCCCCAGTATCATGATGGGTTCCAGCGTCAGCCCTTCCACAAAGTGGAGATGCTGTTCGATGACGTTCGCACCGGGGCGAATAGTGCCGGAGATGTCCAGCTTTCGGAAGCCGATGTCCAGCCACCAGCCCCTGTCGGTGTTGTCTATCTCCATGCCGTTGACCACGAAGCGGCTGTACTCCGGCTTTTCCACCACCAGCGTGACCGGCGTCTTCGGTTGGATGCGGCTCTCGAAGGTGTAGGTCAGCACCACGTCGCAGGTTTTGGGAGGCGACTGGCGCTCCCGCTCGCGCTTCCAGAGGGAAACCCCGCCGTTATGCAGGTCGGGGTCGATGCCCAGATGCTCCGCAAGGCGCAGGTGCAGTTTCCACATGGGCAACCGTTCGGTTGGCGGCTGCCCGGGCAGGGTGAGCGTCGCGTAGTCCAGCAGCAGGACGTTCGGTTCGGTGCGTTCCACGCGGTAGTTGCCGTCCAGGTTTATCTGCATGGCGGGATGCTTTCTGCGTTCGTAGGTGGAGCCTGCCTGTCCATCCAGCATCAGCAGGTACGACTGTGCCGCGCCAAGCGGCAGGCTGCACCGCTTCATGCCTTCGGCGGTTTTATCCGTCGGCAGGGTGATGATTTCTCCCGTTTCCGCCTTCCACTGGCTCAGGTGTCCATCACCGTTCACCTGTACGATGAGCTCGCCCTGGTCATCGTTCAACGCGCGGTTCACCAGGAACACCACCAGCGCGCCGTCATCGCGGCGCACCACGCGGGCATATACCGAACGGCAGATGTTGCCGTTGGGGTAGGTGACGCGCACCATCGGGCGGAGAAGGGCATCCACCGTTTCCTGCAGCGCGGCGAAGTCCTCCGGGAGGCGCACCACGCTGGGGTGGTTCCAGAGCGCGGCGAGCTGGTCGGCGGCGGGAACGCCCTCTATCTGCGAAGCCACTTCGCCCACCGTGATAACCCGTCCACCAGCATCCAGCCACTCGCGCAACAGCTGCACGGTAGAGCGCGCCAGAGTCAGCGCGGGCGGTATCACTATCAGGCGATAAAGCGCCTGTCCGATGCGCAGGTAGTCGCCCTCCACACGAGCGTGCTTCTGCATGATGAGCTCGTCGCCGAAGTCGTGGTCATGCTGCATCTCGTTCAGCCAGGTACTCACGCGCATACACGCCTCTCCGTAGCGGGCGCATTGTTGCTGGTCGTCCGGGCGAAAGGTTGCCCATCCCGACCCGATGGTATGCAGTACCAGCAGTTCACTGCACGGCGTGCCCGATTGCAGCATCAGCGTCACCCGCGCCATGTAGTCGGAGAGGTAGCGGTAGTGCTTCCACCAGGGTTGCTGGTAGAAGATAGAAGGCGGGAAATCACGCTTGCGTCCGCCCCACATGGAGTAGAGCGCGAGGTGCTGGTTCATGTAGGTTACACCCTGCACGAACAGGTTATCGGCAATCCATTTCTGCTCGGCAAACGAGATGTTCCAGCCCGAGCAGCCGTAGGTTTCGCACAGCACGCGCCGCCTGCCCATCTGCCGCGCCACGCTGGAGACCTGCCTTGCCAGCAGGGCGTCCGGCAACCGCCTGCCCAGATGATCGATGCCGGGAGACTGCATGTACTCGTACAGGGGCATGGCTGCGCCGATGGCAGAAATCTGGTCGTGAAACGTGTCTTCCAGCAGATAGTGCCCTGTGAGGTGAATGCCATGCGCCTCGCACCAGTCGTATAGCTGTTTACCAAAGCTCTGCACGAACATCTGCGTCACAAGGCGATAGAAACGGTAGCGATGTGCGGTGGCATCGGGAGTGTCAAAGAACAGTGCGGGCAGAGCTTCGGCAAGGGGATAGCCGTACGCGGCTTCAAACGCCTCGGGCAGTCGTTCTGTGTAAGGAAGTTTATCCGGCTGGAAGAACTTGCCGAAGTGCGGCTCGTCTGTGAAGATTCCGGGCACCGCTTTACCGAACTCCTCGCCTACCTCGCGGGCGTAGGCGTCGTAGGTGTGTTTCAGGAAAGCCGCCACCGCCTCGGGATTGAGGGTATCCAGATAGGTGCCGCCGTTATACCAGGGGCTGGGTGGGTCATACCGCCACACGAAGCGCAAGACCTCACGCCCGGCTGGCACGCTTTCCCCCGTGCGAAGAGGCTGGAAGTCGCGCAGGTGCCCATCCCGAAACACACAGGAGTAGACTGCCAGCGTATTTGCCTCTTCGGAACGCGCTGCCTCACCCTGCAGCCAGGTGATGTGCTTGGCGCGAAAGGAAGGGTGCATGGCAGGCACGTCGCCCCCCGCGAAGCCGGAAGGCCAGCGGTCCTCGTCATACAACCACGCCAGCATTCCCCGCTCTCTGGCGGCATTGACGCAGGTGCGGATGCGCTGCATCCACTCTTTCGACATGTATTCGGTCAGCAGCCCGGCGCGGGAGTGCATGAAAAAGCCTCCCATCCCCGCCTGCATCATGCTGTCGATCTGGCGCAGCAGCTCGGCGTCCTCCAGCCGGTCGTTCCACGACCAGAACGGCGCGCCGCGGTATTCCATGCCCGGATTGCGGAAAGATTTTCTCAAACCCATCGGCTTGTTACCTCGCCTCGAGCGTTGCTGTTACCTGCCCGCCACCCAGCGGATAGCCTGCCACACCAACCGACGGTAGCTGGGGTTCTCATAAGCGTAATGGTCGTGCCCCAGCTGGATGTAGACCACGCGCGACCTGCCGTACGTGTGTGCCCACGCGATGACCCGATTGCTGGTTGGTTCGTCGGTGGTCAGCAGCGGTTTGACCTTCGGCAGCACTTCGAAGTTGCCGTAGGTTTCGTCGCGGATATCGAAATCGGCTATCCCTCTGGTCACAGGGTGTCTGGGATCGACCACATGCACTTTAAATTGTACATCATGTTGAAAAGTGGATGGGGGGCGCTCAGTGCCGTTTTGCTTCCATTTTTCCATGTGCCACTTCCCGCCGATGATACGGCGGTACTCATCCCAGGTCTGGTAACTGGCGAGGCTGTGGTGCAGCGCGACCAGTCCCTTACCTGCCCTCAGCAGTTTGACGAACGCCTCTTTGCTCTCCTCGCTGATGGGTTGCCACATGTCGTAGAGAACGATAACGTCGTACTGCTTACCGGCTTCCGGCGTGAGGCGTGCGTGCGCATGGGGGTGCTGTACCTCTTCGTACGTTATCCCCTCGAAACTGCGGAACATCTCGAAGAACGGTTCGCGCTCAAAGTCGTGCCCACCGGTGACAATAAGCACTCGAATCGGCGGGTTCGTGTGCATTTTCTGTGTTCCTCCCTCGTTGCTGATGAACAGGCAAAGCAATAGCCACGCGCCCAGCAAAGCTTTGCTCATGGCAGACACCTCCTCGCACCTTTCAGGGCGAATAGTAGTTCCATACCGCCTTTGTGCGTCGATACACCGGGTTCGTCCACAGGCGGGGGCGGTTCGGGTTGGGATTCGGCGCGGTGTTCTGATAGATGTGCAGTTCACTGCCTGCCAGCACAATCAGCTCCTCGCGCCAATCGCCCACCACATCCGCCACATACAGCCGGTCCGCGCGCTCGGGGAAGCGGGCGATGAAGCGTCCCGTCATGGCGTCGATGACCGCCACATCTCCCGACTCATGCCGCTCCTTCGCGGCAAGGTGTTGCCTGCCCGTGCCGTCCCAGTGGATGGCGTGAATCACCTCGATGCCCTTCTCCGTCCAGTCGGCGGGGGCGACCTTGCTCAGCTCATAGTCCGCAATCACTTTGCCGTCGGCGTCCAGCACCCAGGGCTTCTGGTGGGTATCGTAGCGGCTGCGGCACCAGATTTGCAGTCCTTTGCGCGTGGGGTCAAAACGCCCGATGGCGGCGTTCTGCGGTTCCTGTCGCTTGTGGTCCACCGCCCAGATTAGCCCCTCCGCGTGGAACAGGAACACCCGGTTCGCGCCCTCTTCCAGCGCGACGACCTCCAGTCCCTTGCGGTCGGGCTGTACGTCGGCGATGAAGACGCTGTCGATGTGCCCGCGCAGGTCGTTCAGGCGAAAGAGCTCCTTGCCATCTGGCGCGAGGATGCAGCCGCTGAGGATTTCGTCTCTGCCGTCACCGTTAACGTCTGCCACGCGCAGCCCATTGTGCGCACAGGCAAGGAAGTTATCCACCTGCCAGAGCGGCTGCACCTCGCCTTTGCGAAGCGATTCCAGCGCGAACGCTGCCACGTACCTGCCCATGCGGTAGCCTTTGGCGTTGGTCGCTTGCAGCACGAGGTCGCGGTCGCCCTTGCCGCGCAGGTTTGCGAGTGCCAGATGTTCCCACCGTTCCGCGCCCTCGGGCACGGGTATCTTCACTGTCCACAAAGTCTTGCCAGAGCTCCCACCTACCACGTGCAGGGTGCTGTTGTTGTCCAGAAAGAGCACCTCGGTGCGTTTGTCGCCGTCGATATCGCCTGCCTGCACGCCGGCGCCGTGATGTCCGGGCAACCCTTCCGACTCGGCAGAGCCCCCTACGCGCACATCGACCTTCAGCACCCAGAGCTTCCTGCCGTCCCAGCGGTACGCCGCGACGTGTCTGGGTACGGTGACCAGATAGTCCATGCGCCCGTCGGCGTCCAGGTCGGCAACAATCAGCCCGCCCGCGCTGTCCTGCGGCGCAGGAATCTCCATCTTGATGACGAAAGGGTTGCTCGGGTAATTCGGGATGCTGCGACCTTGCATGAAATCACCCCTGAAAAGGGTTTCGTGAACAGTGGTCATATTATCCTGCGTGAACGAAGGAGAACGCACCCATGACAACAGTCACCTGCACGCAAATCCTCGGGCTGTCAGAGCCGAAGCGTGGCAAAGTGCGCGACATCTATGACCTGGGCGATAAACTGCTGATTGTGGCAACAGACCGCATCTCCGCCTTCGACGTGGTGCTTCCCAACGGCATCCCCGACAAAGGGCGCGTGCTGACTCAGCTCTCTTTGTACTGGTTCGAGCGCACGCGGCAGCTGGTGCCCAACCATCTCATCAGCGCAGAGATAGATGTCATCGCCGAAGCGGTTACTGCGGCGGGGGGGCAGGTGGACGCGCACGTGCGCGAGATGCTGAACGGTCGTTCCATGCTGGTGGTGAAGGCGAAGCCCTATCCCATCGAGTGCGTGGTGCGCGGGTATCTGGCAGGCTCGCTGTGGAAGGAGTATGTGCAGGCAGGCGGCAGCGAGAAGCCGGTGACTTTGCACGGCATCGCCCTGCCCGCCCGGCTGCGCGAAAGCGACCGACTGGAGGAACCCATCTTCACCCCCGCCACCAAAGCCGAGACAGGGCATGATGAGAATATCAGTCTGGAGCAAGCGGTGCAGATGGTCGGTGCAGTGGCGCGGGAGCTGGCTCGGCTGAGCGTGGAAATCTACCGCTTCGCGCGGGACGAGGCGGTGCGGAAGGGCATCATCATCGCCGATACCAAGTTCGAGTTCGGGGAGAGAGACGGGCAGACACTGCTCATCGACGAGGTGCTCACGCCCGACTCGTCGCGCTTCTGGGCGGTGGATGATTATGTGCCCGGACGCTCACAACCCAGCTTCGACAAGCAGTACGTGCGCGACTGGCTGGAGAGCACCGGCTGGGACAAGACGCCTCCCGCCCCCGAGCTCCCCCCCGACGTGGTGCAGAGGACTGCGGAAAAGTATCGCGAGGCGTACCGGCGGATGACGGGGAGGGAGCTGTGAGGGGGTGAGGGCAAACCACCACCTCCGCCAGAAGATTTTTTCAAAAGTTTCCCGCCGACCCCCGCAAAAATGCCTTGA
>JAIMBJ010000032.1 GCA_023511455.1 Bacillota bacterium | reverse complement strand
GAAAGGTATCGGACCCGTGACGTAACGCACCGTCACCTGTATCTGGTATGTCCCGTTGTGCCCCGCAAGGTTGACAACAGTTCACCTATCCATTCAACCACCACTTTCGAACACCCTTCTGTTGTTGAAGAGGGCCCTGCGAGCCATCCGCTGCGCACCTCTTGCAAAGCAAGGCTCGCGCCCAGCAGCTGACCAGGTTTTCATGTCTAACCGAGAGGCTCGCCCTCCAAAAAAGCAGGCTACAGCCTGTTGCCAACCTATCCGATTCCCCCATCTTGGGGCAGTTTCGGAAACAATTGCGAAGCGCGCTGCGTGGGGACAGGCTCTGATGAACCAACCACCACCCTCAGCTCCACGGAAGCCTCGCCTTGCACCGCTCAGGGCATCCGCTCAGTCATTCCGGACGGTGATATCCGCCTGCTCTACATTCAGTCCCCAGATTTGTATCTGGCGGGGGTCTGTCGGCTCGGCGCAGCGGAACTCGATAACGCGCGGCTCTGCGGGCAGCAGGAACAGGTAGTTATCGCTGACCTGCACCGCGTCCAGGGGGAACACCAGATGCACGAAGTGCGCATAAGCATCCGCGCTGAGCTCGCACTGCCACCGGCAGCCCTCCTCGCCCAGCGGCTTGAACACGGCGCGCACTGTTGCTTTGGGCATCTGCAGGTGCTTCCATTCCGCGAAGAAATGCACGTTGTCGGGGGCAGGCGCACCTCGCTTCACCTGCACCACTAAGAACTCCTTGCGCGTATCCTGCGCAGGAGGCAGCTGCAGGAGCTGCTGCGCGCTGTTGGCAGGCACTTTGACCCGATGCACCTCGTCGGAGAGCGTCTCGCCGTCCAGCCGCATCCGTCGCACGCGCAGTTCGCTGCTCACTTCCTGAAGCGTATCGTTCACGCCCCATAGCGTTACGGAGCCGTCCTCTTCCTGTCGGAAGGTGTACAGCAGCGGTGAGTACGCGCGGGTCACGGTGTGATACGCCCCTTTGGGGTTCAGGTAGTAGTCAATGACGCTCCAGGAGATGCCAGGCCAGCAGTCGTTTAGCTGCCAGAAGAGCGCGCCGCTGCACTCGAACTTGCGCCGGCGGTAGTGCTCGATGCCGAACTTCAGCCCTTCCGCCTGCACCAACTGCGACAGCAGCACGAACTCCTCGATACTGCGCGGCTGCCACACATGTGCCTCGAACAGCTTCTCCTTGCGCGAGGTATCGGGGTCCTTGATGCGGTACAGAAAGCCCTCGCTGTCGTAGAAGAACTGCTCGGGTGGGATGTTGCGTTGCAGGGTGCGCAGGGCGGGCGCACCGTGCATCCCGAACTCGCTGATGAACCGTCCCCTGTCCTCGGCGTAGTGGCGGTACGACACCCCCTCCGGTGTGGGGTTGGCACGCGGTTCCTCCCGGCTCTTGCGCGGGTAGACCATACCTGCCCACACCTGCCAGTTGTGTTTGTCGCCCGCGAGGTCGCTGTTGGCATCGTCTCCGCCCCAGGGGCTGCCCGGCCAATAGAGTCGCGACGGGTCTAACGCCGCGCATACCTGTGGCAGTATCTCGTCGTAGATGCGCTTGCCGAAGAAGGGGAAATCGGGTTCGTTCCAGTGAATCATGCTGTCGATCCACTGGTTCTCGTTGTTACCGCACCACAGGGCGATGCACGGGTGATTACGTAACTGCTTCACCACGATTTCTGCTTCCCGACGCACCTCCTTCACAAAGTCCTCATCATCGTCAGGGTAGGCGGCGCAGCTGAACATGAAGTCCTGCCACACGAGGATGCCCAGCTCATCGCAGGCGTTGTAGAACTCGGGCGACTCGTAGATGCCTCCTCCCCACACGCGCAGCATGTTCATGTTGGCTTCGCGCGCCATCTGCACCAGCCAGCGGTAGCGCTCGGCGGGAATGGAACCAATCAGGTTGTCGGCAGGTATCCAGTCTGCCCCTTTGGCAAACACCTTCACGCCGTTCAACACAAAGGTGAAGTTGGTGGTGTCGGGTTCCCTGCCGGGCGACTGGTCTACCTCGATGGTGCGCACGCCGAAGCGTATCGAGTCCGTGTGGATTACATTCGCGCCGTCCAGCAGCTCTGCTTCCACAGTGTACAGGTGCGGCGTGCCCAGGTCGTGTGTCCACCACAGCTGCGGCGCCTCCATCCACAGGGTGGTCTCCGCCCTCCCATCGACGACGGGAGCAACCACCCGCCAATCCTGCCCGTGGTCGCGCACGAAAAAGGTCACCACCAGCGGACGATTGTTCTCGCCAACGGGTTCTATCTCCGCGCTCAGGCGCACCTGTGCTCCGTTTCCATCAAGCCGCTCGGTGTAGGCAAACAGGTGGGCAATCCGCGCCACCGAGTGCGCCTCCAGCCGCACAGGTCGCCACACGCCCACCGTCACGAAGCGAGGTCCCCAGTCCCAGCCCCAATTCATCTGAGCCTTGCGCAGCCACACTCTCGGCTTGTAGAACGCTGCCCAGTAGCGAGAGACGTCCTTCTTCTCCGCTTCCAGCACCACCGGGTGGAAACAGATGGCAAGCAGGTTCTGCTCGTCAAGCCGCAGGTGCGAAGTCACGTCAAAGCGGTAGGGGGTGAACATATTCTGTGCGAAGCCGACTTTCTCACCGTTCAGGTAGACTTCGGCGAGAGTGTCCAGTCCCTCGAACACCAGGTCGAACCGCTCTCCGCGAAGGTCTGCGGGCACGGTGAAGGTCGTGCGGTACCACCATTCGTAGTCCTCCACCCAGCCGCACGCTTCCGGGTTTTCGTCGTAGTAAGGGTCGGGCAAAACGCCTGCGTGAATGAGTGCGGTGTGTACGTCGCCGGGTACCTGCACGGGTATGGCTTCGCGCTCGTCAAAATCCGCAGTGTGTGCGCTCTGTTGCAACCCTTTGCCCGGCTCAAAGTAAAACAGTTTCCAGGTTCCGTCCAATGAGAACTCCATTGCCAGTACCTCCTGCCGTTCTGTTATACCGAACAAAAGCGGTTTAGTCAAGCTGGAAAAAGCGCGAGGACGAGAAGGCGGGAATAGCCGTGTGTCCATAGACCTCTGGAAGTACCTGTCCAGTCAGCCGGCACGGGGCAATTCGCCAGACCTGGGGTCACTCCGCCCAGAGCATATTTACGGACATAGCCCATGAGGGTCACGAAGGCTGTCATGCTGAACGAAGTGAAGCATCTCGTCGCTCCTCACCCGAAGCAACCCCTTCCGAGAGATTCTTCGCTGATGCTCAGAATGACACGAAAGCTGTCATGCTGAACGAAGTGAAGCATCTCACCGTTCCCCACCCCAAAACCACTGCGCTCATCCAGCCATGAAACCTTCCATTGCGTTCCCCCACTTTTGCTGCAGGCATAGCGGGCACAGACAGCCAATATATGTTTGAGAACTACGTGTGAAGCCTGTACCGAGGGAGGTCGTCTAAACACCCGATGAATTCGTTCTTTCGCTGCTTTGTATTTGCCGGGGTGACCCTCTTTTTGGCACACGCCTGCGTTGCCCAGACCGCTGTGCGTTTCGCCCGCTACCCTGCCCCTTCGCCCGACGGCAAACAGATTGCCTTCTCGTGGCAAGGCGACCTGTGGCTGGTGAGCAACGTGGGAGGCGAAGCAAAGCGTCTGACCGTACACGAGGGTTACGACTACGCCCCTGTCTGGTCGCCCGATGGCAGCAAAATCGCCTTCACTTCCGACCGCTACGGCAACGATGACGTCTTCGTGTTGAACCTGCGCGATGGCGCGATACAACGATTGACATACTGGTCTGGGCGAGACCGCGCGCTGGGCTGGACGCCGGACGGCAAGGCGGTGCTGTTCGAGTCCTCACGGGACTGGGAGCCTTACGGGGCAGAGCCGTGCGTCTACGTCGCGCCGCTGAAAGGCGGTACTCCCCATCGGCTACACAATGCCACCGGCACCCCTGCTGCCCTGTCTCCTGATGGGAGCAGCGTTGCCTTCGTGCGCCGCGAATCCAGCTGGTGGCGCAAAGGATACAGGGGAAGCGCCACTGGCGACATCTGGCTACACGACCTGAAGTCAGATAAGTTCTCCCGGCTCACGCAAACCGACACCCCCGACACCTTCCCGATGTGGTCGCCCGACGGCAAGACGCTATATTTCCTCTCTGAACGGGATGGCACGTACAACCTCTGGTCAATGGACATCGCGAGCAAAGCGGTAAAGCAACTGACCCGCTACAAGGGCGACGGCGTGCGCTTCCCGCAGATAGCGCGCAACGGCAGCCTCATCGCCTACGAGCAGGGAATGGATATCTGCACGCTGGACCCTGCGAACGGTGAAATCAAAGTGCTGACCATCACTGCCCCAGCGGCGGACGTGCGCAAGCCACAGGGCAGCTGGATGCAGGTGCGCGGCGACGTTTCTGAATACGCCATCGCCCCCAACGGCAAGGAGGTGGCGTTCGTGGTGCGGGGAGAGATATTCGTCACCCGTTACCCCGATGGCGGAACCGCACGACGCATCACCGAAACCGTGGAGCCAGAGTACGGGCTTACCTGGTCGCCCGATAGCAAATCGCTGGTCTTCGCCTCCGAGCGCGGCGGCAACACCAGTCTGTACCGCGTGACCTCCGACGACCCGGAGGAGCCGCGCCTGCGACGCACGGCAAAGCTGAAAACTGAGCGATTGACGAACTCTCCTTCACCCGATACTGCCCCCGTCTTCTCACCCGACGGCAAAAAGATTGCCTTCCGCCGCGGCAACGGCAATCTGGTGGTGCTGGAGCTGGAAACGAAGCAGGAGCGCACGCTGCTGCAACACTGGAATCTCGGGCAATTTGTGTGGTCACCAGACAGCCGCTACCTCGCGCTGGAAATGGAAGACAACGAGTATAACTCGGACATCTATATCCTGAACGTTGAGGACGGCAAGATGGTCAACGTCAGCCGTCACCCAAATAACGACACCAATCCCTCGTGGTCGTCAGATGGGCGCGCGCTGGCGTTTCTGTCGCAGCGGGACGGGCGAAACTTCAACATCTGCTACCTGTTCCTGCGCAAGGCGGACGACGAGAAGAGCAAAGCTGACTGGCAGGATGAGGAGGACGCCAAACACGATTCCCCCAAAAAACCCGAAGAGAAACCGAAAGACGCCAAAGAGAAAGAGCCCGTGCAGATAGATTTCGAGGACATCCACGACCGCGTACGGCAGGTCACCCGCTATGTGGGCGGTGTACAGGAACTCGCCCTTTCACCGGATGGCAAGAAAATCGCCTTCCGCAGCAGTTATCAGGGGCAAAGCGACCTGTATGTCATCGACTGGGACGGCAGCAACGAGAGGCGGCTAACCACGGGCGGCACTTCACCCAACGATCTGCGCTGGAGCACCGACGGCAACACCATCACCTTCCTGAGCCGCGGACGCATTTCGCGCATTGCCGCCGCGGGGGGAACGGTACAGGCGACTGACTTCAGCGCACAGATGCGGGTGGACTTCGCTGCCGAACGCGTGTACCTCTTTGACGCCGTGTGGCGCACCATCAACGAGGTGTTCTATGACCCGCAGTTTCACGGCACCGACTGGGCATCCATGCGTCTCAAGTATCGCCCCTACCTGCAACATGTGAGCGAAGACCGCGATTTCAGCGCGGTGGTCTATATGATGCTGGGCGAGCTGAACTCCTCGCATGTGGGCTATACGCCGCGCACCGCCGCAAATCCAGAAGCCACAGAGACAGGAATGCTGGGGGTGGTGTGGTCAAACCGTCGTGACGGCGATGGCTTGCTCATCGAGCGCGTAATCCCCAATACGCCTGCCGCCCGTTCTGATGTAGACCTGAAGCCCGGCGAGCGCATTTTGGCAATCAACGAGCAGCGCATTACTGAAACCACCAGCGTTTGGCAGCTGCTGAACGGCACCATAGGTGAGAAAACCCGCCTGCTGGTGCGCGCAGCCGACGGCACGGAGCGCATGGTGACACTCCGTCCCATTTCTCCTGCGGACTTCCGCCGTGCCCGCTACGACGACTGGGTGAAGCGCAACCGAAAATGGGTGGAAGAACAGTCGGCAGGCGCGCTGGGCTACGTGCATATTCAGGGCATGGGCGAATTAAATGTCTACGAGTTCATCCGCCAGCTGCACGCGGTGGCGGCGGGCAAGAAGGGACTGCTCATCGACGTGCGCTTCAACGGCGGCGGCTGGACCACCGATTACCTGCTGGCGATTCTCATGGCGAAGCGCCATGCCTACACCCTGTCGCGCGGGGGCGAGCCCGGATACCCCCAGGACCGCCTGCCGCTATATGTATGGACGAAGCCCATTGCCGTGCTGTGCAATGAGCGCAGCTTCAGCAACGCCGAAATCTTTACGCACGCGATAAAGACCCTGAAAAGGGGTCCCGTTATCGGAATGCCCACCGCAGGCGGCGTCATCAGCACAGGGCGTCGCACGCTCATCGACGGCAGCTCGGTGGCGACACCCGGACGAGGATGGTTCACCATTGACAGGGGCATCAACATGGAGCGCAACGGGGCGGTACCCGACCACGTGGTGGAGGACATGCCCGAAGACCTTGCAGCAGGTCGTGACCGGCAGCTGGAAAAAGCGGTACAGGTGCTGATGGACATTGTACGAACAGCGCCGCCAGAGTTTCCTCCTCATCCGCCAGTCGCGAAGTAGACATCTAATTAACTTGATTAAACAACGGCGGGCGTGCTATACTGTTACAACACACTTTGACCCGAAGAGGAGGAGACAACGCTGATGGAACGCCCCGGCGCTGTGACCTTTAAGGGACAGCCGTTGACGCTGGTTGGACCCGAGCTGAAACCGGGTGATAAGGCGCCCGAATTCACCATCATCGACCAATCGCTGCAGCCAGCCTCGCTGAAAGATTACGCGGGCAAGGTGATTCTGTTGAGTGTGGTTCCATCGCTGGACACGGGCATCTGCTCCGCGCAGACCAAGCGGTTCAACGAGGAAGCCGCACAGCTACCAGAAGACGTGGTCATCCTGACGGTGAGCATGGATTTGCCCTTTGCGCAGGCACGCTTCTGCGGCGCGGAGAACATCGACCGCGTGAAGGTACTGTCCGACCATCGTGACGCCTCGTTCGCACAGGCGTATGGCACGCTGGTCAAGGAGCTGCGGCTGGAGTCGCGTGCTATCTTCGTCATCGACCGCGACGGCATCATCCACTACGTGGAGTACGTGCCCGAAATCGCCAGCCACCCCAACTACGATGCCGCCCTGCAAGCGGTGAAGAGCCTGCTGTAGTCGCCAGCAAACCCGGCGGACGAATTCCCCCACACCTCTCCGACGAGGGCAGGGACACAGGGACACCCCTCTCCCGAAGCTTTGGGAGAGGGGTCGGGGTGAGGGCGAAACTGCATTCACTTATCTACTCGCAACCGCGCGGCTCAGGTCGACCTGCCAGGCGGGGAACAGACGGGGACGAAAAGGTGTCTCCGCACCGACGACGCCGACGCCCAGGTAGCCCTCAGCAGTCCGCTGGTATTCTTCCACCACCAGCGTCTCTTGATCCACCAGCCAGACCCAAGGTACCTCCGCGCGGCGGTAGGCGTCGAACTTTTCCACGCGGTCGTACGCCGCTGTGCTGGGGGATAGCACCTCCACCACAAGGTCGGGAGTTCCCTCAATGTACCCTTTCGCATCGTGGTACCGGTCAAGATGCTCCTTCGCCAAATACACCGCATCTGGTCCAAGCCAGTCACCTGTTGGAAGCGCAACGTTAATGTCTGCCCATACCTCTCCCAGGTCCCTTTCCCGAACGTGGTTCCACAGCGAAGCTGCCAGTCAAACAACCAGCTGCTGGTGGCGTCCAGAGGGTCTGTTCACCTCGATAGCCTCTCCACAAATATAGTCGTAATAGGGGGGCCCAGGGGGCAGCTGCTCGAACTGCTCCCGGCTCATGCGGATACGCCGAGATTGCGCAACGCTCGCCATGTGCGCTCACTCCTCCGCACACAGTATACCACAGGCGGAACAGGAATCCATTCTGCAACTGCGGAATCGACGGAGTGGCATGAAAGCGACGTCCAACAGGTCCCTGCTTCGCGAACTGCTGCCAGTGGGCATCCCGCTGGTAGCCATCGGCATGGGGTGCTTCTTCGGATTGAGTGCAGCAGGGCTGTTTGACCTCGACGAAGGACTGTATGCCACCGCCGCGCGGCAGACGGTGGAGTCGGGTGACTGGCTGGTACCTCGCGTGGGCACAGGCGTCTTCTTCGACAAACCTCCCCTCACCTACTGGCTACAGGCATTGTGCATGAAGATATTCGGCTTCACGCCACTGGCGGCACGCCTGCCTTCCGCTCTGGCAGCAACCCTGACCGCATGGCTCTTGTGGCAGTGGGCGAAACGTCGGGAACTGCACCGTGTCGGCTGGCTGGCACTTGTCATTTATCCCCTGTGCCCACTGACGATGGGATTAGCGCGGCAGGCGATTATGGACAGCCTGCTCACTTTGTGGTTGACGCTGGCTGTAGTCGGATGGATCGAAGGTTACACCGGAGACCGCCGATGGTACCTTCTGACGGCAGCGGGCGCAGGGCTGGCGACCATGACCAAAGGCTTCATCGGGCTGCTTCTGCCGGGCGCGGCGATGGTGCTGTGGATTTTGCTGCGGCGAGATTGGGGAGAACTGAAACGCATCCCGTGGTTACCCGCTCTGGGGCTGTACCTGCTCATTGTGCTGCCCTGGCACGTGGCGGTCTGGCAGGCGACCGGGCAACAGTTCGTCGACGAGTATATCGTTCGACACCATATCCTCCGCTTTCTGGGCAGAGAGTTCGGGCACGTCGCGCCGTTCTGGTTCTACATCCCCGTGCTGGTGGCAGGCATGTATCCCTGGAGCGCGTTCGTGCCCATCATCGGCTGGCAGGCGATAAGCGGCTGGCGTTGCGAGCGGGAGAAACTCTGCTGCGCATGGGCGATGTGGGCGTTCTGGGCGCTGGTGGTTATCGTCTTCTTCTCTCTCAGCAAATCCAAGCTGCCAGGCTACGTGCTGCCAGCAGTGCCTGCGTTGTGCCTTTTAGCGGCGGTGCGTTTACAGTCCCTGTGGACGGTAAAGCGGGGACTGCGCGCAGGCGAAGCCGCGCTGGTGGGGTTCACTGGCATCGTGCTGGGGGCGGCGTTCGCGCTGGTGGGCGCGGTCGGCTGGCAGTGGCGCGGCGTTGAAACGGCTATGCTGATGGGCAAGCCTGTCCCGCCGGATGTGGTGCAGGCGGTTTCGCACATGGCGCCCTTCGCGCTCATACTGAGCACGCTGTTCGTGTTAAGCGTTATCTTCCTGGCGTGGCGATGGGCACACACCCCGCGCGTGGTGGGCACTGCGGCGCTCTTCGGAATGTTGTTCGCCTTTTTGGCAGGGCATGACGGCTTGCCCCGCTGGGACGCTTACGACATTGCGCCACTACATCGGCTGGCACGTTCGCTGATACCCGTGCTGCAACAGGGAAAGGTCGTCATGGTGTACGCCTTCGAACCCAGCCGTCCCAGCCTGCGATTCGTGATGGGACATCCGTCACAGGTGCACACTCCGGGCACGCCGCAAGACCTGCGCCAGCTGGTGCTGCGTTATAACGGCGGCTTCATCCTCGCCCACAAAAACACTCCTCTCCCCGCCGACCTGCCCTGCCGCCCTGTGCGCGAGCGGGAAGACGGACGGTGGGTGGTCTACCAATGCGTGCCATCCGCCGAATAGTGATTGCACCCACTGCCTTCAAGGGCAGTTTAGACCCCGTCGCGGCGGCAGAAGCGATGGAGCGCGGAGTGCGGCGCGTCCTGCCGGATGCGCAGACCATACTGCAACCCCTTGCAGACGGCGGGGACGGGATGCTGCAGTGTCTGGCATACGCGGGTGTCTGTACACAACACCACCACACGGTCTCTGACGCTTTGGGACGACCGCACGCCGCGCCATACGGCATCAGCGAAGACGGCGGCACGGGCTACATCGAGATGGCGCAAATCTGCGGGCTGGCGCAGCTGCAGGAAAGGGAACGGAACCCTCTGGTAACCACCACCTTCGGCGTCGGAGAGATGATTGCGCACCTGCTGGGTCTGGGCGTGCGACATCTGGTCATCGGGCTGGGCGGCAGTGCCACCAACGAGGGCGGGGCGGGCGCGCTGACCGCATTGGGCTGGCAGCTTCTTGACCGCGCGGGGCAGGCGGTTCCCGCAGGCAATGTCGGGCTTGCCAGACTGCATCGGCTAGTGCCTGCGCCGCCCACCCACGGCGACGTTGCGGTGACGCTGGCGGCGGATGTGCGCAACCCGCTGTTGGGCAAGCGGGGAGCCACTGCCGTCTTCGCCCCACAGAAAGGCGCGCGTCCCGAACAGCTGCCCGAACTGGAACGCAATCTGCGCCGCTGGGCGAGAGCCGTGCACCGCGCCGTTGGCAAGCGGCTTTCGCGGATACCGGGCGCAGGGGCAGCGGGCGGACTGGCGTTCGGGTTGCTGGCGCATTTTCCACAGGCGCAACTCGTCTCGGGAGCCGAGCTGGTGATGCAGCAGGTCGGATTCTACAATGCGCTACCTACTGCAGACCTTGTGTTGACCGGCGAAGGACGCCTCGATGCCAGCACCCTGCACGGCAAACTGGTGTTTCGGGTGCTCCGCGCAGCATGGCGAGCGCACGTGCCAGTGGCTGTGGTTTGTGGCGAATTCGCCGGTGACCTTGCCCGGCTGAGGCGATTCGGAACGATTGCCTGCGAGGCGCTGGTCTCGGAAGGAACTAGCCGGGAAGAGGCGATGCGGAGGTCGGCGCATCTCACTGAAGAAAAAACGGCGAAACTGTTGATGTACGGGTAACGTCCATTATTTAGCCGAACGTGCAGGAAAGTTGCATCTTCCGCACGAAGAGGTATAATACAAACAACCTGTTCATTTTACGAGGAGGTGTTTCGCATGAAACGAGCATGGTTGACGTTCGCAGCGGCAGTGGTGCTGGCGGTCTGGACGGTGCCCGCATTTGCGCAGTGGGGCGGGGAAACTCAGGGCAACAACCTCCGCGTGCGCATCGGCGCGTTCTTCCCCAGCAAGTCCATCTCGCGCGATGAAGCCAACACCTGGTTCGGTGCCGGCGTGGATTACGTACTGCAGCGAGACGTTGTAGTAAGTGAAGGGTACGGGGCAGACTTCGGCGTCAGCCTCGACTACTACGGCTCCGGAGATGTTTACAATGTGCCTGTCTTGCTCAACTACTGGGGCAAGATCGGCGGCGGATTGAACTACGTGGCAGGTGTTGGTGTTGGCTTCTCCAAGCGACCCGTGAGCGGCGACACCAAAACAGGATTCGCATACACGGTTGGTGTCGGCTATGACCTCGCATTCGGCGAGGGCATGGGCACCCAGCTCTTCGTCGAAGTGCGCTATAACGGTCTGACGGGCACCGACAACGAGCACAACGGCTTCGCCGTCTACCTTGGCGCGAAGTTCTAGACTCCGGCGTGCGTGGCTTTACAACGGCGGGGATCGCCCCCGCCGTTGTTTTTTGCCCTCGTCGGATGCTACAATAATATGGAAACCTCGCAGGCAGGATGGCGAACATGTGGCAAATAGAGTACCCCCGACGTAAGACCCGCCCGGTGCGTGTGGGCGTGGTCACCATTGGCGGTGGGCATCCCGTCGCGGTGCAATCCATGATTACGGCGGAGACATGGGATGTGCAGCGTGCAGCAGAACAGGTGATGCAGCTGTGGGACGCGGGCGCAGAAATCGTGCGTATCACCGCACCCAACTTGCGGGAGGCACACTGCATCGGCGAAATCCGCAATATTCTCATCCAGAAAGGCTACCGTGTGCCGCTGGTGGCGGATGTGCATCATCAGGGCACAGATATTGCTGTGGCAGTTGCGCCATACGTGGACAAGATTCGCATCAACCCAGGACTCTTCGTTTACCGCAAGCCGCGCGGTCGCGCCGACGACTACACGCCAGAAGAGCACGCACAGGAACGGCAAGCCATCGAAGAGGCGTTGGTTCCCGTCATCGAGGCGTGCAAAAAGCATGGCATCGCCATGCGCATTGGGGTCAATCACGGCAGCCTCAGTGAGCGGATGCTGGTTACCTACGGCGACACCCCAGAAGGCATGGTGCAGTCGGCGATGGAATATATTGAGATTTGCGAGAAGTACGACTTCCGCGATATCGTCATCTCGATGAAAGCCAGCCGCGTGCCCATCATGCTGGCGGCAAACCGTCTGCTGGCGAAGCGGCTGGACGAGACCGGGCGCGACTATCCCATTCACCTGGGCGTGACGGAAGCAGGCGACGGAACCTACGCCCGAATCAAAAGCACGGCAGGCATCGCCACGCTGCTGGCGGAAGGCATCGGCGACACCATACGGGTATCTCTGGCGGAAGACCCTGTGAATGAAATCCCTGTCTGCTACGACATCCTGCAGGCGATGGGCCTGCGAAAGACGCAGGTGGAGTATATCGCCTGTCCCTCCTGTGGACGTACCAAGTTTGACCTTCCTACCGTTCTCAATCAGGTTCGTAATGCCACCAAACATCTCAAGGGGCTGGATATTGCCGTGATGGGCTGTATCGTGAACGGGCCCGGCGAGATGGCAGATGCGGACTACGGTTATGTGGGACGGGCTGCGGGCAAAATCGCGCTGTATCGTGGACGTCAGCTGGTGAAAGATAACATCCCTCAGGAGCGCGGCGTGGAGGAGCTGATTAACCTGCTCAAGCAGGATGGCAGATGGACGGAACCCTAATCCACTATGACCCGATGCACCCTCGCCGAGAGCAAGGTGGTTACCTCATGCGGTGTGGTGTCCAGCCAGCCGGCGATGTCGTTCACGGTGACTTCTTCCCCACCCTGCCGGCCGATGAGGGTGACCACCTCGCCGATTTCGGCACCGGTGTCGGTGGCGTCTACCATCATCTGGTCCATGCACACTCGCCCGATCACAGGTACACGCCTGCCTCGCAGCAGCACCTGTGCCCGATTGCCCAGCGCGCGCACATAGCCATCGCCGTAACCAACAGGCAAGGTTGCCACGAGCGTTTCCCTTCGCGCCACAAAGGTGGCTCCATAGCCCACTGCTGTTCCGGCAGGGATACGGCGCAGGGCGGTTACACGGGTATGCAGTGAAAGCGCAGGTCGTAATCCCAGCTCCGCCGACCTGTAACCCGAAGGGGCAACACCATATACCAGCAATCCGCACCGCACCATGTCTGCAGCTGCCTCTGGCACGTTCAGCACCGCTGCACTGGCTGCCGCATGGCGTATCAATGGTCTGCCCAATCGCTGCGAAACCTCTTCGGCAGTGCGCTCGAACAGGTTCCATTGCGAGCGGGTCAGGTCGGCATCGGAGTCGGCGCAGGGGAAATGGGTGGCGATGCCTGTTAAGCGCACGTGCGGCATGCCCTCTATCGCCTGGGCTACCTGCGCGGCGCGTTCGGGAGAGACGCCGAAACGGCTCATGCCCACGTCTACCTTCAGGTGAACCTCCAGATTCTGCCCGCGCCTGCAAGCCTCTTGCGAGAGACGACGCACGAAGTCCACATCTTGCACCAGACAGACAACCTGCGTTGAAAGGACCGCCTCCACCTCCTCGGGCAGCACCGGGCTGAGCAGGTAAATCGGTGCGGTGATGCCCGCATCGCGCAGTCCGCTTGCCTCTGCCGTTGCCGCCACACCAAAGGCGTCCACACCAAACTGCTGTAGCACTGGAGCAAGGAGCGCAGCTCCATGTCCGTATGCGTTGGCTTTCACCACCGCCATGATGCGCGTGCCCGGCGGGAGATGCTTACGGAGCCACTCGATGTTATGAGCCAGCGCGGAACGACGGATGACGGCAGTGGTTCGCGGGCAAAGAGGCAGATGCTCTGTTTCCATCTCAAAGACCGTTTTTGCTTTGGTTTGCCGGGGTAATGCCGGAATCCTGCCATCCGCACAGGTGCAACTTGCCCTTCACCAGCGCGGTCACCGCCTGCATGGCAGGTGGAAAAACCTGCCGGATATCGATACTGTCCGAGCGGACGATAGCCTCGCGCAGGTAAGCCATAAAGGCGTCTTTGATTTCGGTGGCGAAGTTCACCTTCACAATGCCGTTTCGCACCGCCTCGCGCCACTGGTCGTCCGGAATGCCTGAGGCGCCGTGCAGCACCAGAAACGCATCCACGCTCTCCCGAATGGCTTTCAACCGCCCGATGTCCAGCTGGGGCTGCCGTTTGTAGAACCCGTGCGCATTGCCGATGGCCACCGCCAGCAGGTCCACGCCCGTCTCTTGCACAAAGCGTTTCGCCTGTTCGGGCGCAGTCATGTCCAACTCCTGTGCCTCACGTTCTCCCACCTTCGGCACATATCCCAGCTCGGCTTCCACCAGAGCACCTCGCGGACGCGCCAGCGCAACTACTTCCCTGGTAAGACGCACATTGGTATCAAAATCCTTCTCGCTGGCATCGATCATGACCGAGTCGTATCCGGTCTCTATACACCGGCGCACCAGGTCTGGGTCGCGCGCGTGGTCCAGGTGCAACCATGCTGTGACACCCATCTCACGACTGGCGGCGCGAGCCATTGCCACAGCCGTTTCCAGTCCGAGGTAGCTTAGCGTAGCGGGTGATGTTTGCAGAATCAACACTGAGCGCATCTCGCGGGCGGCGCGCAACACCGCCAGCAAGGTCTCCGCATTATAGAAGTTCGTCGCCAGAATAGCCGCTCCACGCTGTCGACAGGACTCCAGAGCCTCTTTCAGATACATCCCTTTCCGTTCCCCCTACATCGCCGACAAGAACGCCTCTACCTCCGCAAGGGTGGGTAACCCTTCCATGGGTCCCTGCCTGGTGACTGCCAGTGCTCCAATGGCGCTGGCGAATCGAGCCGCCTCTGTCACTGACATCCCCCTCAGCATCGCAACCACGAAGCCGCCGGCGAAAGCATCACCTGCTCCTGTGGGATCTACCTCCGTCACAGGGAAGGCAGGAATATGCACCTGCTCGTTATCGGTGAACACCACGCACCCCTGTGCACCACGCTTCAGCACCACAATCGGGATGCCCCTCTCCACGAGATGACGACATGCCTTTTCCTCATCGGCATCGCCCGTCAGCATGGTTGCTTCGCCGCCGCTTGGCAAAAGCACATCGCAAGCCCGCAGCACCGGCTCGCACAACTCCCGAACCGCCTCTAGTCCCAGCAGTTCCGGTCGGACATTCGGGTCAAAGCTGACTATCGCCCCGTGCTGCTTGGCGAGATTTACCGCTCGATGACAGGCCTCCCGGGCGCAGTCGCTGATGCTTAATGCCGAGCCGGTGACATGCAGCGCCTTCACACCGTGCAGGTATTCATCCCGCACGTCTTCGGGGCTTAACAAAGCCGCGGCAGACTGGGGTAGATGAAACAGAAACTGCCTCGAGCCGTCTGAACGGTAGCAAACAAAAGCGATGCCGGTCGTCCGGTGTGCGACCGTGCGTATGTGGCGCACATCCACACCATCTGCTCTCAGCCGACGCAGAATGCACCTGCCGAACGGGTCGTCCCCCACCACGCCCAGGAAGCCACACGAAACGCCTAATCGCGCTACTGCATCGATAAAAATCGCCGGTGCGCCGCTGGGGTATGGTCCCACAAATTGCCCCGGTTCATCCAGGGGCTGATCCACAGCGGGGCGCATCACCTCCACCAGAAGCTCACCCAGAGAAAGCACCTGCGGCATGAATCGTCACCTCAGTCGAAACACGCGCCATGCTTCGATTCTCCCGTGCCCTCGTCGCATCCTTCCCGAAAAGCCCCTTCCGAGGCAGGATTCGCCAAAAGCGCTAGGGAACGAAGGTCTAAAACGGCGGAGGAGGCAAACGGCAATGCAGAACGGTCTGAAAAAAGCGCTGATACTTTCTATGCTGCCCAGCAATCTCAGCTACGTCGAGCGTTTCCATCTGGCAAAAGAGGTAGGGTTTGACGGCATCGAGGCTCCCCCTATTAGCGACCCGGAAGAGATAAAGAAGATTCGCGCGGCATCGGAATTGAGCGGTGTACCCGTTCATTCTATTATCTACGGAGGATGGCACGCTCCACTCTCCAGCGCCGACCCGCGCACGGTGGAAAAGGGTCTTCAGGATGTGCAGGCAGCTCTGCACTGTGCCAAAGAACTGGGAGCCGATACGGTGCTGCTGGTACCTGCCATTGTCAACGAAAGCACACGGTATGCAGATGCTTATACCCGCTCTCAGCAGAACATTCGCAAGCTGATTCCTCTGGCGGAAAAGCTGAAAGTGGTCATCGCGGTGGAAAACGTCTGGAATAACTTCCTGCTCAGTCCGCTGGAGTTCGCGCGTTATGTGGACGAGTTCCGCAGTCCATTTGTGAAGGCATACTTCGACGTGGGCAACGTGCTGGCTTTCGGCTGGTCAGAGGACTGGATACGCACTCTGGGCAAACGCATCCAGCGTATTCACCTGAAAGACTTCAAACGCAGCACACGCCAGTTTGTGAACCTGCTGGAAGGCGACGTGAACTGGCGAGAGGTGCGCAAGGCACTGGATGAGATAGGCTACAGGGGATTCCTGACTGCCGAGCTCGGTGGAGGCGATGCAAACTATCTGCGCGATGTCGCGCAGCGTATCGACCGCATTATCGCAGGGGTGTAGCAAAGGGGCGAGGCTCACCGCCTCGCCCCCGCTTCAGGGAGCATTCACGCAGTGGTTTTAGCCGCGCCTGCGAAGGAATGTCGGGATGTCATAGTCGGTTTCGTTCACCGGTGCTTGCTGGGGCTGGCGTTCCGGTGCGCCCGAAGGCGCAGCGGAGGTACGCTCCGCGGGGCGGGTCGGTATTCCTCCCATACGTTCTGCCATAGGCTCCGGGCGTCGCAGGGGCTCCGGACGTTGCGCCGGACGTTCCGCCAGAGGACCCTGCGAAGAGGCAGGTAAACCTGCCGCCAGCACCGTAATCTTCACTTCACCCTCCATCTTCGGATCCACCACGTGACCGTAGATGATGTGGGCCGTTTCCAGATCGCAAAGGCTCTGGATAACTGCAGCCGCTTCGCTCAACTCCTGCAGGGTCATGTCGGGACCGCTGGTCACATTAATGAGCACGCGCTGTGCGCCGTCGATGGAGGTTTCCAGCAGAGGGCTGTTCGTGGCGCTTTCTGCCGCCTCACGGGCGCGATGCTCGCCGCTACCGTGCCCGATTCCCATAAGCGCTGGACCAGCGTTGGACATGATGGTCTTCACGTCCGCAAAGTCCACGTTGATTAAGCCCGGGATGGTAATAATGTCGGAAATGCCCTGCACGCCCTGCCTGAGAATATCGTCGGCGGCGCGGAAGGCTTCCACCAGAGTAGTGCGCTTTTCTACGACGTTGAGTAAACGTTCGTTGGGAATGACGATTAACGTATCCACATGCTCGCGCAGGTTGGCAACGCCCTCTTCGGCGATTTGCATCCGGCGCGGTCCCTCAAAATTGAACGGTTTTGTCACCACTGCGACGGTCAGTGCGCCCATCTCCTTCGCCAGCTGCGCGACCACAGGCGCTGCGCCCGTGCCCGTGCCACCACCCATGCCTGCGGTGATGAACACCATGTCAGCACCTTCCAGCGCCTTCATGATTTCGTTCTTGCTCTCCTCCGCAGCGCTGCGACCAATCTGCGGATTGCCGCCCGCGCCTAACCCTCTGGTCAGATTCTCGCCGAGCTGAACCTTCTTCTCGGCGGCGGAAATCTCCAGCACCTGCACATCGGTGTTCATGGCACAAAAGTCCACCCCAACCAGCCCCGCTTCGATCATGCGGTTCACGGCGTTTGTGCCACCACCACCGATGCCGATGACCTTAATCTGCGCATACTGTCTTACGCCAGCCATGGTGTTTAGCCCCCTATGATGAAATGGATATTATTGCGCGAAACGTGATAGCAGACGGCGAAACCATACCGTCACCCCCTGCCATAAAGAGCGATGGCGGGAGTCGGCAACCATATAATAACGTTCCAGCCCGTACAAAAGTAGCCCCACACCCGTTGCAAATACCGGGCTGTCCACCTTATCTACCAGACCTCCGATGTTCATGGGCTTGCCGACCCGCACCGGCATATCGGTAACCTCTCGCGCCAGTTCCACCACACCGCGCATCAAGCTACCGCCTCCGCTCAGTACCAGTCCGCCAGGCAACATGCCCGCCGTGCCCGACTTCCTGATTTCCTCGTACACCAGCTCAAACAGCTCTCGCATTCGGGGTTCCACAATCTCCGCCAGTACCCGCGCCGGTATCTTCCGCTCTTCATTGCTTCCCATCGGACGATGGGGCACGACTTCGTTTTCTCCAACCATTTCCTTCACCGCACAGGCATACTGGAGCTTAATCCGTTCGCTCTCTTCTGGCGGTGTGCGCAACCCCATTGAGATGTCGTTCGTAACGTGGTTACCTCCGATAGGAATGACACCAGTATAGTATATCTCCCCACCGGTGAAAACCGCCACATCGGTCGTACCGCCCCCGATGTCCGCCAGCGCTACCCCGAGGTCGCGCTCGGCTTCCGTCAGTACCGCCGCCGCTGTGGCAATCGGCTCGACCACCAGCTCGTTAATCTGAAGCCGCGCGCGTTGCACGCATTTGGTAATATTTTGCAAGAAAGTGCTGCTACCGTGAATAATGTGCGTCTCCACCTCCAGACGTGAACCGCTCATGCCTTCTGGATGGCGAATACCGTCCTGACCGTCTACGACGTACCCTCGCGGGATGGCATGGATAATTTCGCGGTCGGGCGTCAGCACCACCGTTCGCGAGCTCTCCATCACCCGTTCCACGTCTTCCCGCGAAATCTCATGCGTGGGAGACGTCACCGCGATCATCCCCCTGGAGTTCAGGGAACGGATGTGTTCACCGGTCACCCCCACATAAACTGACTCGATGCGCCGTCCCGCCATATGCTCTGCCTGTTCCACAGCCTGCTCGATGGATTGGGTTGCCTGCTCTATATCCACGACCGTTCCCTTGCGCAGACCTCTGGAGGGGACAACCCCAACCCCGATGATATTGATGCGCATGTCGTCCGTGACTTCCGCGATCAAAGCTGCTATTTTTGTTGTGCCGATATCCAGTCCGGCAATCATCGATGTGAACTCCCGTTTCAGGTTCTTTCAGCATCCCGCTGCCGGGATATGTTCCATTGAGTCAAGTAGTAGCGGCGGATGAGCGACAGATTCAGAAACATTCGCCCGCCCAGCGTGACCACCGCTGCCAGAAACAAATCCACCCCGATCTGGTCGCCCAGGTACGCCAGCAGTGCCGCCAGCAGGGTGTTGAAGATAAATCCTGATATGAATACATCTACGTGAAACTTGCCCTCAATACCTGCACGAATTCCCCCTAAAATCGAATCCAGCCCCGATAAAGTAGCCAGGCTCAAGTAGGGGGCGTAATCACTGGGCAGCTGCAGCGGGACAAAGTAGAAAATAATGAATCCCGCCAGTAAAGCCACAACGGGCAACCAGCTCATCGGACGCCGTCCCCCTTCTCCTGCGAGGTGTTGCCGGGTGTCGCGACGACCGGCTTGGCATACCGGAAAACCAGACTGCCCGTGTAAGCCGGTATCTGAACGTTGCTCTTTTTCGTCACCTTCACCATGTCTGGGTCTATCGCCTGAATGTCGGTAAGTACGCCTTGCGGCAGGTTCAATGCCCCCATGAGCGTATCCGGGTCGCCAATCGCATGGATAACGTACGGTGAAGACAGCGCAATGCCGTTCACCTGTATCGTCGGTCCCACGCAACGGATGGCGGTAGTCGCAATGATACGCTGCCCGTTGATGGATACCGCCTCCGCCCCGGCGGCGTGCAGCTCGTTCACTACCCGCTGTAAATCCGAGTCATGAATGATATAGTTTTCAATATCTATGGGCGAATTGGCGGGCGGTCGTTTCTTGCTGTCCTGCAAGACCACCTCCACGCCCGGTCCCTCGACCGGTATTAGACCAGCCAGAAACTTCGCTTCCTGCAAGGCGTTATTCAGCAGCTTCGTCTTCTCAGACGCGCTCGCCATTTCGTTCTCATACTGCGTCGTGCGCTCTCGAAGCTTGCTGATCTCCTCGTTTGCCATCTTGAGTTGCTCTTGCTGGTCGCGGTAAGCAGCAGCCAGCCCGAAAAAACGATTGGATGGCAACGAAGTAGACCGGATGCTCTGCTGGGTCTTCAGAGAGACCGCCAGCAATGCCCCCAAAACCAGCGCCATGACCGTTACCGGGGTGACCCAAGGATTATTTCGAATGCTGGAGAGAAACACGTTCAGGTTCATTCACAATGCCCCCTTTCCCCTCGCGCGTGGCTTCCAGACCGGTTTATCGACGCAGCTGACATCCAGATATTCAGCCTGTTGCACTATCTGAGGCTGAGTCCAGAGCTCAGCGGTTCGCAGCATTTTCTGAGGCAAAGCCACACTATCTCCTATTTTCACCTGCGGCAGCCCTCTCTTCATATTTAAACACAGATTGCCCTCGCGGTCAACCACTATTTGAGTAACAGGTAACTGATATTCTGGAACATATCGGTACAGGATTTCCAGGGCAGTTTGCACAGGCTTGTTCTGCACCGGTCGCCCCAGAGTGATGGTCAGAGGCATCTCCACGCGGATTTCCGGCAACTGCCCCGCCCGATTCGTTTTCCAGAAAGGCACACCGCGTGCATCTATCCAGCTGCTTGAACCAGCCGCAGTCAGCAAAGCAACAGGCTGACGTTCAAACACACGGATGTACACCCTGCCCGGCAATCCACGTGAGACCACTGCTTCAGCCACTGTTGGCAGTTCCTGCAACCGCTGAGCAATGCGAGAGGGCGACAGAAAGACCCAGCTGCTCCCGCGGCGTATGTGCGATTTGCGCATCACCTGCTCCGGGAGCGTCAGATTAATGCCATCCACAGTAACTTGCTTCACACTGAAAGCAGGACTCGTCCACATCGCCAGTGCCACTTCGGCAAGCAAAACCACCAGCAGGAAAGATTTCCACGCACGCCAAACGTTGCGCTTCGGTCGCTTTTCTACCGGACGGTGCAGAGGGATTCTGCGTGCGCTCATACGACCTCTTCCCCCCTGGCAAGCCGTACAATGTTGTCTACCAAACGTTCAAAACTCCAGCCGTACGCTTCTGCCGAGCGAGGCAGCAAGCTGGTCGGCGTCATGCCCGGAATCGTGTTCACTTCTAAGGCAACAACCCCACCGCTTGCCCAGATGAAATCGATACGCGACATTCCCCGACAGCCCAGCGCGCGATGGGACAGAAGCGCGTAATGCGCACACTGCTGATGTATCTCATCCGGCACTCGTGCAGGGATGATTTCCTCAGTCGCGCCGGGCGTGTATTTCGCCTCATAGTCATAAAAACCGCCTGCGGGCACTACTTCAATCATTGGCAGAGCAACAGCACGCCGGTTGCCCACAACTGGAACCGTCAACTCCACACCGGAGAGAAGCGGCTCTATCAGCACACACTCGTCATAACGGAACGCATCCCGCAAAGCTTCATCCATCCCAGACTCCTGATACACCCGATGCACACCTATCGTGGATCCCTGTGTGTTCGGCTTGACGATGACCGGGTAACCCAGCATCTCGCCCACTTTTCGCGTGATAGATTCTGTGGGTTCATCGCAATAGCACACCACTTCCGGGGCTACGGGCACTCCCGAAGCCTCCAGTACCCGCTTGGTCATCACTTTATCCAGCGCAAGAGCGCTTGCCAGTACACCCGAACCGGTATAGGGTATATTCATCAAGTCCAGCACCGCCTGAACGCGCCCGTCTTCACCCGGCGCGCCGTGAAGCACGATGAACACCACTTCTGGCTGATGCATCACCAGCCGCTTCACCAGGTCGGCAAGTCCCACCGCACGCTCTGAAGATACCTCTAAACCGCGCTGTTTTGCCAGCGATTGACTGAATACCACATCCATCTCGATAACATGGTAGCCTGCTCGGCGCAGTCCATCTGCCACACGCCTGCCAGAGGAGAGGGAAACCTCCCTTTCGGTGGAGTCCCCCCCCATCAGCACCATGACCTTTTCAGACACCGTCTGCACCTCCCAGTAACTGTAGCAACAGGCGGGCAGTGCGGTCCAGTTCCCCCGCTCCTAACGTTAACACTGTATCATCCTCCCGCACTATCTGCAGTAACACCTCCGCTGCCCGTTCGGGTGTATCTGCCAGGATAACCTGCATATCCGGTCGCCGCCAACGAACCTCATCCGCAAGACGTGCGGAACTGATACCCGGTATGGGTTCCTCTCTCGCCGGATAGATTTCTACCAGTACCAGCACATCACTGCCCTGCGCCAGCACATCTGCGAACCGGTGCAGGAAGTCGCGCGTTCGGCTGTAGAGGTGAGGCTGAAACGCGACCACCAGCCTTTTTTTCACTCGCGGACGCAAGGTGACTAGGGTTGCTTCTATCTCCGTCGGATGGTGACCGTAATCATCGTAAATCTGCACGCCCTTCGCCTGCCCGACAAACTCCAGCCTGCGCTGCACACCCTCAAAACTCTCCAGCCCCTCACGCACAGCATCAAAGGATAAGCCCAGCTCCACGCTTGCTCCAGCGGCGGCTACCGCATTCAGCACATTGTGCGCGCCGGGCACCCGCAGACGGATTGCTCCCAGCGTCTCACCGTGCGCCTGCACCTGAAACACGCCCTCACCATCTGCGGGTACAGCGCGGTAATCCGCCCGGCGGCTCCTTCCAAAGGTAACCACCTTTGCGACGGCCTGGTCACATATCTCCAGAGAACGCCCGTCGTCTGCCCAAGTCAGCACAAACCCTTCTGCACTAACCTGTGACACAAACCGACGATAGCTTTCCAGCATCCTTTGCTCGGTCTGATAGTAGTCCAGATGCTCCGCTTCCACGTTGGTTACTACCGCCGCGTACGGACACAGGTCCAGGAAGGAGTCATATGCCTCACACGCCTCGACGACGACGTACTCCCCCCGTCCCAACCGTACATTACCGCCGTACCGACGCACCTCCCCCCCAATCAGCACCTGCGGGTCCGCGCCCGCTGCTTCCAGCACAGACGCCACCATTGCGGTGGTGGTGGTCTTGCCGTGCGTGCCCGTTACCGCAATGCCTTTATGACCTTCCAGCAACATACCCAGCGCCTGCGACCGGCGCAGCACCCGGATTCCCGTGTTGCGTGCTGCAATGAGCTCGGGATTGTCCTCATGCACCGCCGCCGTGTATACGAACACGTCACATCCCTGCACATGGGTGGGGTCGTGCCCCAACCAGACCGTGATGCCCTGCTCCTGAAGCTTCTGCGTGATGGGGCTTGGCTTGAGGTCGCATCCGGTGACCTGCCATCCGCGCTGGTGCAGCACCTGCGCAATCGCGCTCATGCCGATGCCGCCGATTCCCGCAAAATGTACGCGGAGAGCATTCATGGCTGATCCGCCACCTCCATCACCTGTTGAACCACCCGCTCTGCGGCGTCTTCTCTGCTCCACCGACAGTTTGCCGCGCCCATCTGTTGTAGCCTGCATTCATCCTTCAGAAGATCCAGCAGTTCTCCGGCGAGCCTGCGGGCATCTATCTCCCCTTCGCGAAAGACCACCGCCCCACCGAGACGCGCCAGTTCCTGCGCATTGTGCCACTGATGGTCTGCATAGGCATAGGGATAGGGCACGAACACTGCTGCCTTGCCGAACAGCGCGATTTCGTTCAGCGTTGAGGCACCTGCCCGCGAAAGCACAAGGTCTGCCGCCGATAGCGCCCGCCCGAGTGTCGATGCATCCATAAACCCAAACCACCGATAGCCATCGAGCTGCGAATACTGCTCGAAATCCGCCATGTTGCGCTCGCCCACCTGATGTATCACCTGCACTCCTGCCCGCTGCAGTTCCGGCAATATCTCCAGTGTCCAGCTGTTCAGTGTGCGCGCCCCCTGACTGCCCCCGATAACAAACAGCACTCGCTCGTCAGGGTTCAGCTCCAGCGCATCGCGGGCAGAATGGCTCTGCATACGCGCTTGCAGTAACTCCTTCCGCACCGGCAGTCCAGTATGCACACAGAGGCTTCCGCCAAAATAACGCGCCGTGCTTTCAAAAGTGATGCACACCCTCCGCGCCCATCGAGCCAGCCAGCGATTAGCGCGTCCCGGAATGGCGTTCTGCTCGTGCAACACGATTTTGCCGCGCCGCAGTGCCTGCGCCAGCACCACACCTGCCGCCACATATCCCCCAGTAGCCACCACCACGTCGGGGGCAAACTCGCGCAGAATGCGGCGGGCAGTGCTCACCGTACGCAACAATGCACCTATCGCTGCCGGAGCCAGCGACCGCCGCAGGGGCAATGCCCGAATGGCATAGAAACGCCATCCCATGGATGGAATAACACGCCCCTCCAGACCATCCTCACGCCCGGCAAATGCGATATCGCTGACACCGGCGTCACGCAACGCCTCGGCGATACTCACGGCGGGAAACAGATGACCGCCGGTTCCCCCGCCCACCAGCAGCACGCGCATAAGAAGCCTCTTTCACGCGCTCCATCATCGGATTGCCTGCAACTTTTTGAACCAAACCTATACTGAATAGCAAACTGACCAGTGACGAACCTCCATAGCTGATGAACGGCAAAGGCACACCGGTCGTCGGCACTGCGCCGGTAACCACATAAAGATTCAACAGGCTCTGCCATGCAATCATGAGTCCCAGACCGCTTGCCAGCAGGAGAAGAAACATCGCTTGAGCCCTGTGTGCCACAAGGAATACCCGCCACGATACCAGCGCCAGCAGTACCATAATCGCGGTGCTGCCGAATATACCGGTCTCTTCCGCAACGGTTGTAAACACAAAGTCAGTCTCTGCCGCCGGCAGGAACTCTTTTGCGCGTCCCATTCCAAGTCCCACTCCCCAAATCCCGCCGGAGCCTATACCCATCAGCGAGTGGGCGAGCTGGTAACCCGAGGTATTTATGTAAGCAAACGGCTGGGTAAACGCGATGACGCGCTGCAGGCGATACTCTTTCTCAAAGATGAAGATGACGGCGACCACTGCCAGCACCGCGACCAGCAATGCGACGCGACGGAAAGGTAGACCCGCCGCGAAAAGCATCCCGACTCCGATCCCAACGAACACCAGCGCGGTACCCAGGTCGTCCTGCACTTTCACCACAATCCCGGCTGCCAGCAGGATACCGAACAGCGCCCATAAATAGTTTTGCTTGCGCGTCTTTTCGCATGAACCGATCAGGTTGGGTGCGCAGAGCAAACTCGCCAGCAATACAATCAGCGCGATTTTGCCGAGCTCGGAAGGCTGTACCAGAACCTCAAAAGCGCCAATCTGTCCCAGTTTGAGCCAGCGAAGTGCCCCATTGCGTTCCACGCCGAGGGGGGTCAGCACCGCCATCATCAGCCCCAGGGATAAGATAAACACGGGCACCGCGGCTTTGTGCAGGAAAGTGAGGGAAACACGCCTGCCAACCGCATACGCCAGCAGACCTACCCCAGCCCAAATAGACTGTTTCAACAGTTGCGAGGAGCCTTGCTTCGGAAAACTGGCGTCGTATACCACAATCAATCCCACAATCACCAGCGCGAAAACCGCCCAAGCAAGCAGTCTGTCCTCCCTGGCGCGGTGTACATCACTCATCGTTTCCCTCTCCCTCCAGCCGATGCACGATGCGGCGAAAGGCGTTCCCCCGTTCCTGAAAATTGACAAACATGTCAAAGCTCGCGCATCCGGGCGACAACATGATGCAGTCACCCCGATGGGCAAGGTCACGGGCGCGTAAAACCGCCTCTTCCAGACCGTCGCACCGAACGATACGTTCCCACCCCGCCGTGCGGAGCTTCTCCTCGATGTTCTGCGCGTCTGCTCCGATAAGCACCACGCCTCGCGCCTTCTGTTGCAAAAGCGGCACAAGGTTGCCAAAAGGAGTACCGCTTTTATCCACGCCCCCCATAATGAGCACGACCGGTGAGGGTACGGTTCTCAGACTTTCCTCAACCGCTTGCAGATTAGTGCACATGGAGTTGTTGATGTACTGCACCCCATCGATTTCCGCCACCCATTCCATGCGATGGGGTAGCGGGCGGAAGGTGGCTATGGCTTCCTCCAGCCGTTCTCCCGCGATGTTCCAGGGGAGGCAAGCAGCAACCGCCGCTGCCAGGTTACGTCGGTTGTGCTCACCGTACAGTCGGTATCGTCCGATAGAAGCGAGGCGGTTGACCCCTTCCCCTTTCCTGAAGTATACCCCATCTGCATCACACCAGACCACGAAGCACCCATTTTTATCTATGTTCTGATGAGAAAAATAGATATATTTTGCCGTTGTTTTCACCAGACTGCAGATGAAGTCATCGTCGCCGGGGATAACGGCAAAATCCGTCCCCGTTTGGCGACGAAACAGTCTCGCCTTGACTTTGCCATACTCTTCGAGGGAACCGTGGCGGTCCAGGTGGTCGGGTGACAGAGTCGTCCATACTCCGACAACAGGACGGAACTCATGCACCCACTCCAGTTGAAAACTGCTGACCTCGGCAACCAGGATATCCTCGGGCTCTGCCTGTGAAGCGGCGTCGGTCAGGGTACGCTCCATCCCGTCGGCGGCGATGTTACCGCACAATATCGAGCGATAGCCTGCTGTGTGAAGAATGTGTGCGACCAGTGCCGCAGTGGTGCTTTTACCGTTGGTTCCAGTCACGGCAACTATCGGAGCCTCGCTCAGATGGAAGGCGAACTCCACCTCCGACCAGACGGGGATGTCCTTCCTGACCGCATCCTGCAACACCTCAGCCCATTGAGGAACTCCCGGGCTGGTTATCACGAGGTCATAAGCCTTCCCTGGCAAGCCCCCCTGCCAGCCGGTCAAAACCTGTACTCCCTGCTCTGCCAGACGGTTTGCCAGTTCAGGGAACCGGGCATCACAGGCGGTAACAGATGCCCCCAGCTGGTGCAGTACCCGAGCCACGTCGTAACCGCTCCGCCCGATACCCACCACCAGTATGCGTTTGTTTCGCCACTGCGTGTGTTTCATATACTCACCCGTGCGAGCACATAACCCGCGGCACCGCTGACAATGCCCGCTATCCAGAACATCATGACCACACGAGTCTCGTGCATCCCCAGTAACTCGAAGTGGTGGTGCAGTGGAGACATTCGGAATATCCGCTTGCCTGTCGTCTGAAACGAAATGACCTGCAGTATCACCGATAGCATTTCTATCCAGAAGACCATTAGCACTACCATGGCAATCAACTCCGCCTTGGCAAAGATGGCAACCAGCGCCAGGGCGGCCCCCAATGCCAGCGAGCCGGTATCTCCCATGAATACCCGAGCCGGATAGCGGTTAAAGTTCAAAAAGCCCGCACATGCTCCACCTAATGCCCCCGCACCTTGCAGCACCCACGAGGGGTCGCGTAAACCAGCGACACTGCCCAGCGCACATGCCGCAATCAGCGATAACCCCGCTGCCAGACCATCCAGCCCATCGGCAAGGTTTACCGCGTTCGACAAAGCGACGATAAACAACACCGCCAGAGGATAATACCAGCCGCCCAGGTCCACGCGCCATTCGCCAGCCTGGAGCACTGTGGTCACACCGATCTCGGCGTTGACAAAGAGGTATGCCGCAAAAGCAAGCGCTACAGCACACTGCATCAATAGCTTCTGACGCGCCTTTAAGCCCAGATTCTTACCACGCCGGATAATCAGGTAGTCATCCAGCAAGCCAATCCCCGCGAAGGCCAGCACAGTAGTACAAAAAGCCGCCGGGTCCCATGCTCTGGTGAGCGTTTGTTGAGAAAGGGCAGCTTGTATCCCCAGTGTCAACAATACTCCTATCACCAGACCGGTTACTATCAGCACACCGCCCATTGTCGGCGTTCCCGCTTTGGTGCGGTGACGCTCCGGTGCATCCTCGCGAATAGCCTGACCAGCCTTGACAGACACCAGCACACGCAGAGTCGGCTCGCCCATCGCCAGCACGACCACCAGCGCAAAGCTAAATGCCACCCAGAACCAGAGCATGTTAACAGTCCTCGGAAATGGCTTTCACGACCAGCTCCATGTGAAGAGCGCGTGAACCTTTCACCAGCACCATGTCACCCGGCTGCAGATAGCGAAGAATGTTTTCCGCTGCGGCGTTGCTGTCGCTGAAAGTCAAACACACCGAGGGGTTTCCTGCCGATTTTGCACCACGAACGATCTCCTCTGCCATCTCACCCACCGCCACAATCACCTGCGCGCCAATCCGAGCCGCTTCCTGACCGACCTCACGGTGCAGTTGGGGGGCTTCTTCGCCCAACTCCAGCATATCTCCCAAAACCACTATCCGCCTGCAGCCGTTTGCCATCCGCTCCATCGTGTGTAAAGCTGCTTTGACTGACGCTGGATTAGCATTGTAGGTGTCATCGAGCACGGTTATCTGCTTGGCTGTCCGACACACCTGCATCCGCTGTTCCACTGCCTGCATTTGCTGCAAATAGACGGTAGCTTCCGCAAGCGGAACACCCACCGCCACTGCGCAGGCGAGGGCTGCCAGCGCATTGCTCAAGTGATGCAAACCGGGCACGGGAACTTGTAGCGGCGAGATCTCTCGCCCGTAGCGCACGATACATCGAACCTTACCATCCCGTTCCATCTGTGGCTTTACCGCCCGCACTGTTGCCCCGCGCCGATGTCCGAATGTAATCACCCTGCAGCGCACCTGCCGGCGGCAAAATTCAAAATAATCGTCGTCTGCATTCAGCACAGCCACACCGTCTTCGGGGAGACGGTACAGAATTTCCGATTTTGCCAGGGCAATGTTATCCCTTGAGCCAAGCAGCTCAAGGTGCGCCCACCCGATGTTGGTAATCACGCCAATGGAAGGACGTGCAATGTTTGCCAGCCAGTCAATTTGTCCCCTGCCTCGCATTGCCATCTCCAGCACCGCCACGGTGTGGTGCCTCTCCAGCTGCGAAATCGTCAGAGGTAAACCTATCTCGTTATTCAGGTTCTGCGGAGACTTGAGAACCGTGTGGCGTGCGCTGAGAGCGGCAGCAGTCATCTCTTTGGTGGTGGTTTTGCCCGTGCTGCCCGTAATCCCTATCACGGGAATGTCAAAAAGACCCCGATACCAGCGAGCAAAACACCCCAGCGCCCAGACGGTATCTGCGACATAGATGAGCGGAAAGCCTTGCGGCGCGTCTACCGGTCGTGAAACCACGGCGCCCACCGCGCCCCGCTCCGCACTCATGCGCACGTACTGATGTCCATCGGTGCGCTCGCCCGGTATGGCAAAGAAGAGGTGTCCAGCCTCAATGGTCCGGCTGTCAATGCCGATGCCTTTGACGAGGGCTGTTCGCTCTCCAGTAAGCACCCCACCGATGGCTTTGGCGATAGTATCCAGAGTAATGGGTTCCATTGTGTTCAACCTTCCAGCATCTCGCGCGCAACCTGCCTGTCGTCAAACGGGATTCGCTGATCGCCAACGATTTGCACCGTCTCATGCCCCTTTCCCGCGATCACCACCATGTCGCCCGCCTGCGCGCTCTCTATAGCGAGAGCAATAGCACGGCGACGGTCTGGCTCCACCCGTACATCTTCCCGTTGGCGAATGCCCTGCAGTATCTCGTCGATAATGGCTTCCGGCGGCTCATTGCGCGGGTTGTCGGAGGTAACCACGCAAAGGTCTGATAGTTCAGAGGCAATAGCCCCCATCCTGGGACGTTTAGACCGGTCGCGGTTGCCGCCGCAGCCAAATACAGTAATTAGACGACGAGGCTGTAATGCCCTTGCGGAACGCAACAGATTCTCCAGCGCATCGGGCGTATGTGCGTAATCCACGATGACCGTGATGCCGCGACGATTGGAAACGATTTCAAATCGCCCAGGCACCTGCGGAACGTCGCGCAACGCATTGACCACAGTATCGGGCGAAAGCGACAGCGCCAGCGAAGCGGTGATTGCCGCCAGAATATTGTACACCTGAAACGCGCCTCCAAGAGGAACGCGCACGTGATGCTCCCCTTCGGGGGTCACCACACGCATCTCCACGCCATCAGGAAACAGGCGCACCTCCGATGCCCGCACGCAAGCATCCGGACTGGATACCCCATATCCCCATCGGTCATAAACGCTTTCCTCATACCATTGCCTGCCTGTGGGGTCGTCCAGATTGAAGACGACATGGGCATGTTTGGTGCTGCGCGGCGGATAGTCCACGAAGAGCCTGCGCTTGCTCGCCGCATAGTTCTCCATCGTCTTGTGATAGTCCAGGTGGTCCTGCGTCAGGTTGGTGAAGACCGCGACGTCAAACTCCAATCCCAGCGTTCGGTGCTGGTGCAGCGCATGAGAAGAAACCTCCATCGCCACTGCCTTCACGCCGTTCTGCACAGCGGTATAAAGCACATACTGGATATCGGGCGCCTCCGGCGTGGTGTGGGAGATAGGCACTTCACCCACCCCGTCCAGAACTGCGCCCAAAGTTCCCATGCTGCCTGTCGACAAGCCGCTGGTGCGAAGTACATGAGCGATGAGGTGCGTGGTGGTCGTCTTTCCGTTGGTGCCCGTCACCCCAACCAGCAACAGCCTGCGCGACGGGAAACCATAAAACCCGTTGGCAAGCAAAGCCAGCGCCTCGCGAGCATGAGGCACCTGCAGCACAGGCACTGACGTAACCTCTACGGGGTGTTCTACCACAACCGCTACCGCACCTCGCGCTACGGCGTCCGGCACGAAGTCATGTCCGTCGAACTGCTGACCCGGTATCGCCACAAACAGCGCACCCGGTTTGACCTTGCGCGAGTCGCAGGCAACATCCGTTACCCATACCTGAATATCCGAAGCGCCAGAGAGGCGCACCTCAGGGAGTAATTCGATAAGCTCAGACAACAGAACTCGCGGCATCCGGTTCACCTCACAGCCTTGCCTTGTCTTACAAAACAGTCTGCGCTCTATCCTTACACCGATTCGCACAGCGCGCCCGGCGTATGTATCCTTGCGATACCCCACCTATTATACAGTATGCGCCAACAGTCCGCTAAACCCCAATGTCAACGCTTAGAAAACGGGATGTGTTTCTGCTTATCATGCATCGCGGGAACGCCCAGATACACCAGCACCCGCTCGGTGATGCGGGCAAAAGCAGGCGCGGCGACCACACCTCCAAAATAACCATTGCGCGGTTCATCCACTACAACCAGCACCACAATACGCGGATTGTCAGCCGGGGCAAACCCTACGAAAGAGGCAACATATTTGCCCGGCGCGTATCCTCGCCTGCCGGGTATCACCTTCTGCGCCGTGCCGGTCTTACCGGCTATCTCATATCCCTTGACCTCCGCCAGCTTGCCTGTGCCCTCGTCCACCACTGCCCGAAGGTAATCGCGCATTTGGCGTGCCACCTCCGGCGACAGCACGGCGTGGGTCTCCACCGGCTCATTCAACAACAGACGAGGCTTCACATACACTCCATCGTTGGCTATCGCGGCGTAGGCAGCTGCCAGCCCCAGAGGGGTGACCTGTAAACCCTGTCCGAACGCCACGTTTGCCAGGCGGATCTTCTGCCATCGGCGTGGTTTTTCTAACCTGCCTGCTTCGCTACCCTTAACAGGCTTTTCCAGCAAACCGAACCGCTCAGTCGTCTCATACAGAGCAGAAGATCCCAGCCTCATGCCAATCTGGGCAGTAGCTATGTTACAGGAATGAGCAACTACGTCACGCAGAGTCTGGTGACCATGCGCCCTTGAACCACCGTGCCGGGCACAATGGATAGTATGCTTCCCGATTTTCATGGAGCCACTACAATGGAACCGACTGCCTTCTCCTACTACCCCTGCCTGCATGGCAGTGGCGATGGTAATGGGCTTGAACGTCGAGCCCGGTTCAAACAGGAACTTCATCGCCATGTTGTGCATGACGCGCTGCCCATACTTTTTCAGTTCTTGAACCCAGTTGTTCAGGTCGACACGAGGCATATTCGCCACCGCAAGCAGGTCACCGCTTTGCACATCCATCACAATGGCACAGGCTCCTGCGGGCTGGTGCTTCTCCATTACCTCCTGCAGGCAACTCTCGGCAATGCTCTGGATATTCGCATCGATAGTGAGTTGCACGTCGCCTCCGTCGACACCCAGCCGCCTGACTACCCGCGTACCTGGCATTATGTGCCCGCGAGATCCCAGCACTCCTTCAACCTCGCCATGCGTGGCAGCAAGCACGTTGTCGTAAAGGTGCTCGAGCCCCTCGGCGCCTCTCCCGTCTGTATCGGTGAAACCGATGAGCGCAGAAGCCATAGCCCGGTACGGATAATGGCGGCTTGGTTCGTCCACCACGTCCACGCCATCCAGCCACGAAGTCACCTGAACAGGGCGCCTTAGACGCGCGGAGTCACGGATAGCTTTTGCCACCCGTCTCCGCTCGTCCGCCATTGCCTCTTTGAGTCGCCTCGCCGGTTCGCCCACCAGGTCTTTCTTCAACGTGAAGGAGGGGGCAACAGGTGTATTGAATCCGCTACCCTGTCCGAACATTCGTTGCTTTTCGGCTTCCTCGATGCGCCTCTTCCTCTCGAGAATCTCTCGCTCAATCTCCGCAGCTGGTTTGCCGACAAAGGGGCTGAGCTGGCGTGCCACGGATCGCGCATCGGTGACCGCTTTGGGACGGACATAAATCGACACGGACATCACATCCATGGCAAGCACGTTACCCAGACGGTCTCTGATGGTTCCGCGCATCCCGTACACTGTCCACCTCTTTTTGCGCAGTCCCCCGTACCGCTCGGCCTGGGCACGCAGAGCATCCGCTTTGGCAGTCTGCAGATACAACAAACGCGCCCATGCACCGAAGAAGAGCAATGTTATCAGCCACCCGGTCAGCAGCAACCTCCACCGGGCGTCCTCAAGGGTGAACGGACGCCTCCGCCGACGCACAGCCATTGGTACACCTTCTGCTCAGTGTCGCTGTGCCAGAACGACCGGCGCACTGGCAACCGCCTGCGGTTGGGTGAGCGGTACCATGCCGAATGCTTGTGCCCGCTTCTGGATACGCACCGGATCGCGCAGGGTCTCATACTGGCTCAACAGCAGGTAGTACTCTTTCCGAAGAGCCTCCCGCTGAATGAACAGCCTGTGTCTCTCACGGGAGAGATTGTAAACATAGCCACACGCTGTAAGGTAAGCCACTACCCCGGCGAAAACCAGCACGCACCACAGGCGCGTCCCTGCAAGAATGCGGTACCTGACGACAGCTTGAGACCGTACCCGCACCCCCGTGCGAACCACATCCTGAAAAACCATATCACCCTCCTGCCTTGTAGATAACTAATCCGCAAGCCTCTCGGCAGCACGGCACTGCGCACTGCGAGAGCGCGGATTGACAGCGACCTCCTCTGCATTTGGCTTGAGTGCATGTGGTGTCAGAAGGCGTATCAACCGCTCTGCTCCACACTGGCACTCAGGCACATGAGGTGGACAAATACACCGGCCGCTCAACCGCTGAAACGCCCGTTTAACCGCACGCGCCTCTAACGAATGGTAAGTCAGCACGACGATGCGCCCGCCCGGCAGCAGGCAATGAACCGCCTGCTCGATTGCCTCCTGCAAGCCCTCCAGTTCACGGTTGACCGCGATGCGCAAAGCCTGAAACGTCCGCGTTGCCGGATGGATGTGCCCACCACGGCGCCCTATCGCCTTGGCTACCAGCGTCGCGAGCTGCTGAGTGGTCAGTATCGGGCGATTTTGCACAATCGCACGGGCAATGCGAGCGGCGGCAGGCTCCTCTCCGTACTCCTGTATGAGCCGGCGCAGGTCCATCTCACTCCACCGGTTCACGATGTCGGCCGCGGTAATGCCCGGCTGGCTTGGGTCCATGCGCATGTCCAGCGGCGCGTCGAAACGGAAGCTGAAACCGCGTTCCGCACTATCCAGCTGCATCGAACTCACACCGAGGTCATACAGGATACCGTCTGCTCCTTCCAGCCCACGCTCACTCAGCACCCGGGGCAAATCGCGAAAGTCCGCGTGAACCAGCGTCACACGGATGGCTCCACTGAACTGCTCGAGCCGACGGGCAGCGGTCTCCAGCGCGCCCGGGTCGCGGTCAATGCCGATAAGCCAGCCGCTCGGTATCAGGCGGGGAGCAATCTCCACCGAATGTCCACCCAGCCCCACCGTAGCATCCACAATGAATTCTCCAGGCTGCGGACGGAGCAGTTCCAGTACCTCGCGCACCATCACCGGTGTATGACTGTTCATGGTTATCATGCTCACAGCTCCAGCCTCACGCCCAGTGTGGCTGCCGCCTGGAAGACGGCACCGTCTTCAATCTGAGAGTTGGTCTCCTTCCATCGCTCCTTACTCCATACCTCCAGACGATACGGCGCGCCGATAATCACCACCACACTGGGCGTTTCCGAAGTCGGTAAAGCAATCCGTGCCCAATCGCGCAGATGGGCAGGAATCGCTAAACGCCCCTGCGAATCGATATCTACGTCCGTTGCTGGACTGATGAAAAACCGTTGCAGGCGTACTGCTTCCTCACTCATGAAGGGAAGCTGCGCCAGCTGCGAACGTATCCGTTGCCAGGTGACAGGATGAAACACAAACAGGCTCCGGTTCCAACCCTGCGTCATCACACAGGAGCGCCCAAACAGGTCTCGGAAGCGCTGCGGCATGATGATACGCCCCTTGTCATCCACCGAGTGCTCCGAGTATCCCTGCAACGCAGCAAGCGCCTCACCCCCAGGTGCTTGCTCTGGCGCCTCCACCCGATTCTCATCCAGTGTGCTATCTGGAGCCTTTTCCTCCACCTTTTCACCACCTGGCATCCACTCAACATCCACTCGGTTGCATACATTGTAAAAAATGAGGGGCGGGCTTGTCAACGGTTTTCGAGGGATTTTCTCAATATTTTGAGAAAAATTTTCTGGAGACCACTAGATGTAGACATATATGAGTGGAGTATTACTGCACCACAACCTGTGCGATGAGGATGCCCCTGAGCCGCGGTGACTGCCTACAGAACGAAGTGGAACAATATATACCCCGCCGGTGCACGCGAGGACAGCTCGATGCCCACGTGCAGGGGTGAAAGCGGGCGAAACCCCACCAGCAGAGAGATATTGCGTGGCGAAGCCTGTAAGGCAACCCCCGCCCTGCCTTCACGTTCCCAGCGCCAGATATCTATCGCCGTGCTCACACGTGCGCCCCATACCCCGCTGTAAAGCAAACCGACCCGGATGGTCGGTTCGTGCAGGGTGGTCGGCAGAGAAAACGGCTCGGAGCCATTCTGCAGATTCGCGCTCAGGAAACGCCCAACCACATCGAATAACGCCGATTGCACCAGCGCGGGTCCATAATGCCCGGTGTTCAGCCACAATAGGGGACCATCCCCGAGGGCACGCCGCAATGCCAGCGCATCTTCCCGAGGTATCACCAGGTCGTACCTGCCGTTGACCATCAACACTCGGTGACCGTACTGCCCATTCAGGAAAGTCCGCGGTTCTACCGGCAGCATCTCCTCACGCAGCTTCTCATAGCCAATCCCTTTACCCCGTAGTTCGGCACGGATGTTCATCGTCAACGGGCTGCGCCACAGCACATGGGCCAGATTTGCCCCACCCAGCACCAGCACTCCTGCCTGCAGTCGTGGTTCCACCCCCAGCGTCAGAGCGCCCACGATAGCCCCCAGACTGATACCAACGATGCCTATCTTCTCGGCATCTATTTGAGCCTGAGACTGCAGCCAGTCGATCAACCGCCGCACGTCGAGCGCCGCCTGGCGCATGGTGCGGCGCATGTGTTCCGCATCGGATACAATCATCAGTTCTCCGCTCAAGTAGCCGCTGGGCGTGCGCTGGATGTGGTACGGTAAAGTCATGACCGCCGTCACAAAACCACGCTTTGCCAGAAAGCGAGCCAGCGAAAGCTCAATGTCCGGCTTCTGCACTCCCCATGAATGCAGGATAACGACCGCGGGCATTCTCTCACTCTGGTGAGGGATAAACACCTCCGCGTATACCGTGCTGTTCTGGGGATAATCCGGAGTCACCAGCAGACTGGGGAACCTGACGAGCAGATGAGTATTCTCCTGTGTTGTGCGGAGAAGCTGCACCTGTGCCTCTACCGGTTGAGGCGGATAGCGGAACCACTCATCGGATGCAGGTTGCGCGCTGCTCCAGACCACACACCCCAAAAGAAGCGTCAAGTACAGCAATTTCGTCATCTGCTCACCTCGTGCCCTGCTTTATCCCTGCTATTCGCATCTCGACAGGTAGTTCCCTCTGCGGCTCAGCGATATCCACAGGCATCCGGCTCCAGGCAGAGCGCGATCATCCCACACCTGTCCCGCCTGAACAGTCGCCTGGACTGCTGGAAGGCCGGTTACACTCTCAATATTTGACAACCTGAAGCGTTTCTGATACAATATATTGGAAATCTCCTCAGGAAAGCCTGCTGAGACGTGGATTTTTCCGCTCGGAGGTGTAGGAAGGAAAAACGCATGGCAAAACCGGGAACACTGGCGACACCCCAAACTGACGACGAACAGTCCTTAGTGACTACCGTTGACCGCGAGTACACCGCGCAGGAGTTTACCGTACTGGAGGGGCTGGAAGCGGTACGGCGACGTCCCGGCATGTATATCGCCGATACCGGCGTGCGCGGTCTCCATCAGCTCTTCTATGAGGTGATAGACAACAGTATCGACGAAGCACTGGCTGGCTTCTGCACCCGTATCGATGTGGTACTCCACTCCGATGGCAGCCTTTCCGTCACCGACAATGGGCGCGGTATCCCTGTAGACATCAACAAAGAGACCGGTTTGACCGGCGTGGAGCTGGCGATGACGCGCCTGCACGCGGGCAGCAAGTTCGGTGGCGGCGGGTATCGCGTCTCCGGTGGACTGCACGGTGTGGGGGTGTCGTGCGTGAACGCCCTCTCCGAGTGGCTGGTGGTGGAGGTCAGTCGCGATGGCAAACGCTACCGCCAGCGCTTCGAGCGGGGCACGCCAGTGACCCCTCTGGAAGTGGTGGGCAAAGCCAAAAACACCGGCACGATGGTACACTGGCTACCCGACCATCTCATCTTCGAGAAGCGCGATTATGACCCCGAGCGCATCGTCCGTCGCATCCGTGAACTGGCTTTTCTGAACAAGAACGTCACCATCACCTTTACCGACGAACTGCATGGCGAGCCGACGCAGACCTTCCATTATAAGAACGGACTGGCGGAGTTTGTGCAGTGGCTGAATGAGAACAAGGACCCCCTGCACAAACCCATTCACTTCGCCCGCACACGCGAAGACACTTACGTGGAAATCGCCATCCAGTACAACGACACCTATCAGGAGAACATCTTCGCCTTTGCCAACAACATCCATAACACCGAAGGCGGCACGCACGTGTCGGGCTTTAAGACCGCGCTGACGCGTGTCATCAACAACTACGCGCGGAAAAACGGCTTGCTGAAGGAGAAAGACCCCAACTTCAGCGGCGATGACGTGCGTGAAGGGCTGACTGCCGTCATCAGCGTGCTGCTGCTGAACCCGCAGTTCGAAGGACAAACGAAGACCAAGCTGGGCAACAGCGAGATAGAAGGTCTGGTGAACTCCATCGTCGGCGAGGCGCTGTCGCAATACTTTGAGGAGAACCCTTCCGTTGCCCGACGCATCGTCGAAAAGGCACTGGTGGCGCAGCGCGCCCGTGAAGCCGCCCGCCGCGCCGCAGATTTGGTGAAACGCCAGAGTGCGCTGGAAAACACCTCCCTGCCGGGCAAGCTGGCAGACTGTTCGGAGCGCGACCCGCGCCTGTGCGAGCTGTTCCTCGTGGAGGGCGATTCGGCAGGTGGCTCCGCCAAGCAGGGACGCGACCGACGCACGCAGGCAGTCCTCCCCCTGCGCGGCAAGATTTTGAACGTGGAGAAGGCGCGGCTGGATAAGGCGCTGGAAAACGAGGAGATTCGCGCCCTCATCACCGCGCTGGGCACGGGCATCGCAGGGCCTGGCAATGGCTCCAACGGAAACGGCGACGAGAAGGAGAACGGTGACTTCAAGTTCGACCTGTCCAAACTGCGCTACCACCGCATTATCATCATGACCGATGCGGACGTGGACGGTGACCATATCCGTACACTTCTGCTTACCTTCTTCTTCCGCTACATGCGCCCGCTCATCGAGGAGGGGCACGTGTACATCGCGCAACCGCCACTCTACGTGATTAAGGCGGGTAAGGACGAACGTTATTACGCCCGCACCGAGAAAGACCGCGACGAAATCTTGAGAAACCTGAAGCGCAAAAACGTCACCGTCGGGCGGTTCAAAGGGCTGGGTGAGATGAACGCGGAAGAGCTGGCGGAGACCACCATGAACCCCGCCACCCGTCGGCTGGTGCGCGTGGAACTGGAGGACGCCGTCGCTGCGGACGAGATATTTAGCATCCTGATGGGCGACAAGGTGGAACCACGCAAGGAGTACATCGTGCGCCACGCCAAGCAGGTCACCAACCTGGACTGGCACGCCTGACCTGACAAGCTGGGGTAATGCCACCGGATGGCAGTATACACAGAACCGCCTGACTGCTGTGTCCTCGCGTGGCTGGACCTTTACCTACAGCCTCAACGGCAACCGTGCGAGTGCTGATTGCGTTCCCCAGCCGGAACGCGGTATTATGTGCTGGATGGGCTAGGACACACCCGTTTGCTCCTTGACAGTTCAGGCAACATCACCGACCGTTACAGTTACGATGCGTGGGGCAACTTGGTCGAGCAGGTCGGCACCACCTTCAACCCCTTCCGCTGGAACGCCGCCTATGGCTATGAATGGACGCCCGCCACAGG
>JAIMBJ010000031.1 GCA_023511455.1 Bacillota bacterium | reverse complement strand
CCTCGGCGGTGTGTGGAAAGAGTGTATCATGTTCTCTTTCCCACGTCTATACTAACAGAGCGCAAGCGAAGCATCTCGGCGCCTCAAAAGAGATTCTTCACTTCGCTCAGAATGACAGATGATGTCGCTTTGTGTCGCCAACTCTGCAAGACTATAGCAATTGCCTGACTCCTACCATTTCTCGATCACCCTCACGCGCAGGAACGACGCCACCGAAGCAAAGCGGTTACCTGCTAAAGGTCTCCATTCTGTAGCATGAGCTGAGCGCGCAGGATTGCCGCCACGCTGATAGCGTCGGTGATTTCGCCTGTGCACACCATGCGGTACGCCTCCTCGAAAGGCACCCGACGCACCTGCAGCTGCTCGGTATCCTCCGGTTGCGCCATGCCCATGCGCAGCCCACGCGCCAGGTACACAATCGCCAGTTCGTCTGTCACGGAGTTCGACAGGTGCATCCGCAGGATTTCGCGCCACTCGTCCGCCTCCATGCCCGTTTCTTCCTTCAGCTCGCGCTGCGCCGCCGCTAACGGTTCCTCGTCCAGCCTGCCACCGCCTTCGGGGATTTCCCATGAATAGCTGTTGAGCGTGTAGCGATATTGACCCACCAGCCAGGTACAGCCCTCCCCGTCCAGTGGTAACACGCCGATAGCGCGGTTCTTGAAGTGCACCACCCCGTAGATGCCTTCTCCACCGGAAGGCTTGATGACCCGATGCTCCGTCACCGAAATCCACGGGTTGTCGTAGACAGGCGTAGAGCTGAGTGTACGCCAGGGGTTACCTTCCATATCAGGCTATCCTTTCACCGCGCCCAATTGGACTCCCCGCACCAGAAACCGTTGCGACACCACGAACAGGATGACCAGCGGGATGATGTTCATGACGCTTGCCGCCATGATGAGGTTGGTCTGCCTGCCGTAGTTGGTGTCAAAGTACAACATGCCGATGGGCAGGGTGCGCAGGTGTTCGCTTTTAATCAGGATGAGCGGCCAGAAGAACGAGCCGTAGTTGCCCATGAAGGTGAAAATCGCCAGTGTGATCAAGCCCGCGCGGGAGAGGGGCATGATGATGTCCCAGAAGATTTGCCAGTGGGTTGCGCCGTCGATCTTCGCCGCCTCGTCCAGCGAGGGCGGGATGGTCAGCATGAACTGCCTTAGCAGGAAGGTACCGAACGCGCTGAACGCCGCAGGCACAATCAACCCGACGTAGGAATCCAGCAGGTGCAGCCACACCATCAGTGTGTAGTTGGGAATCATCGTCACCACGCCCGGGATCATCAGCGTGGCGAGATACAGCCGAAACACCGCATCGCGCCCTTTCCACTGCAGGCGGGCGAAGGCGTACGCCGCCATCGCACTCGTCAGGCACTGCAGGAAGGTCACCCACGCCGCGATGAACACACTGTTGAAGTAGTAGCGGGCGAAGGGGATTTGCTCGAACACCTTCGCGTAGTTTTCGGGATGCCACACGCTGGGCAGCGGGTTTATCTGCTCGACCTCTTCCAGCGGTTTGAAGCTGGCAAGTACCATCCACACAAACGGCGCGAGCGTGGTCAGCGCGATGAGCGTCAGAATCAGGTGGCTGGCAATCCCCTTGCCCACCCGATTCCACCACACCGCCAGCGGCGAAGGTTTTTGAACGGCTTCTGTGTTCAGCATCATACCTCCCTCAATCAGTAGCTGACCTCCTTCGCGCCAAACTTCCAGTTAATGAGTGTGACCACGAAGATAATGGCAAACAGTATCCACGAGATGGCTGAGGCGTAGCCAATCTGAAACTCTTCGAAGGCTTTGGTGTAGATGTAGTAGGTCAGGGTGGTGGTGGTGCCTGCGGGTCCGCCACCCGTCATGACCCGCGCCTGCTCGAAGCCGCCCTGCAGCCCCCCGATGAAGCTCATCACCACGATGAAGAAGGTGGTCGGTGCGAGTTGCGGCCAGGTGACGTTGCGAAACACCGACCACTTGCCCGCGCCGTCCAGCTGCGCCGCTTCGATGAGCTCCTGCGGCACGTTGGTCAGCGCGGCGAGATAGAGCAACATGTTATTACCGCCGATAGCAATCCAGATACCCATGATGATGAGTGCGTCGCGTGCGCCCAGTCCGAACTGTTTGGCAGTGAGGCGCACCTGTTCCACATCCAGCCCCAGCAGGTTGGCAGTGGACAGCAACCACTGCGGCGCTTTCACGTCCAGTCCCAGCGTCTGGCTCACTGTGTGGATGACTGCATTGATGGGACCAAAGTCGGGGTTGTACAGCGCCTTCCAGAGTATCATCAGCGCGACACCGCTGGTGATGCTGGGCAGGTAAAAGAGAGTGCGGTAGAGGACAATGCCGCGCAGTTTCTGGCTGAGCAGGAGCGCCAGCGCCAGCGACCCCGCAATCGCCACCGGCATTCCCAGCATCAGGTAGAGCGTGTTGATGAAATAGAGCCAGAACTGCTGGTCACGCATCAGCTCAAGGTAGTTTTCGAAGCCGATCCACAGGAAGGGCACTGTGCGCTGCAGGTTCCAGTTGCTGAAGCTGACCACGAGCGAAAACAGCACGGGCCCCGCGGTGAATATCGCGAAGCCCAGAAAGTTCGGCAGCAAAAAGAGCCATGCGATATAACGTTCGTCGCGAACTCGGGTGCGCATTTGTATGTACTGTCTACTGAAGTTGTAGTGAGTCTTCGACGCCGGGACCTGCCCGTCCTTCCCTGCTAACTGCACCGACCATTCCGTTTGCCGTATAATAGATGCGGAGGTGTGAACAATGGCAAGGCGAATCGTGGTAGACCCGACTGTTCACTTCGGACAACCATGCATCGAAGGTACGAGAATCCCTGTCTACGCGGTGCTCGAGCTTGTCCGGGCAGGTATCCCCTTTAGCGAAATCGTCCAAGACTATTACCCCGAACTCAGCGTGGAGGATGTCAGCAAATGCGTGGAGTACGCCGTGCAGGTCATCAAGGCGGAGGAGGTGACAGCCGAACCGCTATCTTCCGTTTCCTGACCGACCAGGACGTCTACGAGAAAACCGTGCGTCAGCTTCTGGAGTGGGGGCACGATGTGGTACGGGCACGCGACGCTGGTCTTTCCGCCGCTACGGACGCGGAACTCTTAGCATACGCCGAGCGAACAGGTCGAATCCTGATTACCCGCGACAAGGGCTTTGGGCAGCTCGTTTTCGCGCAGCGCAGACCACACGCTGGAGTCATACTGCTCAGGATAACACCTGAAACGATAAGCGATATCCATCTTCAGCTTGCCCGCTTTCTTTCCAAATACGCCACAGAGCAACTATCTAATACTTTTGTTACCCTCGAGTCCGGTCGTTACCGCCTGCGGAGAACGCCCACTGGCAGCGAATGACGAAGGTTCCTTCTCTTTCCCTTTCACCAGTGCCTCGTAGCGACGGCGCAGCTCGGGGTCACGCTGGAGTGTCTTCTGGATTTCCTCGTTAATCTGGCGGGCGGCGGTGCGCAGGGCGTCTGCTGCCGACTTCTGGTTGCTCTTGACAAGGTCCAGCTGCTTGTTCAGGATGCGTTGCACCGCCTGTCCGTTCACGAAGGGACTGATTTCGTCCGGCACCGCGTAGTTCATCGCATCCCGCCATACCGCGTTGAAGTCTTCCTCTGGGAAAGCGGGGTCGTGCAGGTATTTTTCGGTATAGGAGTATTTCTTGACCGGCGCAAGCGCATCCGCCTGATGGTTTATCAGCTCGTTGTACTCCCTGCTGGCAAGATAGAGAAGAAACTTCAGCGCGTGCTCGCGGCGGGGGCTGTTGCGGTTGATGAGCGACGCGCGCCCGTAGCCACGAAACACGCGGTACGGACCGTGAGGCGACTCGACCGCGCCCAGCCGAAGCCCCTGATAGCTGCGCAGCGTACACAGCCACCACCGGCCTCCCAGCGCCATCGCCCCCTTCTTCGCACCGAACCACGTGATGGTGCCTGACCCCCATCCGCCCTGCGTCGCCATCGCCGCCTCCTCTACCGGACTGGGCATCACTTTGTGTTTGTATATCAAATCCTGCATGAACTGCACCGCGGCAATAGCCTGTGGGCTGTCGATGATGCAGCGCGTGCCGTCGGGGGTGTAGAGCCTGCCTCCCCACTGCAGCACGAAGTGATACCAGTTCCACCAGTCCATCAGCAACCCGAACTGCACCGGTCTGCCGTTCTTATCGCGCACAGTGAGTTTTTTCGCGACCTGCACGCACTCATCCCACGTCCACGGCCCTTTCGGGTAAGGCACGCCGTACCTGTCGAAAAGGTCTTTATGGAACCAGGTGGCGTTCACCGCGGCATTGGTGGGAAAGCCGTAGACACGCCCCTCGTGGATGATGTTCGGATGCACCGCTTTCCATACCTCACTCTCCACGTCGATGCCCGCCTTCTTTAGCTCGTCAGTCACATCCCATGCGATGCCCGAACGCACATACGCGGAGAGCTGGAAACCGTCGTAGCAGTCGAAGATGTCGGGACCGACACCTGCCAGCGACTGCACGATGACCTTCTCCATACCCGTGTTGCTGGGGTCCAGGCGCAGGTCGTACTGCGGGTGCAGTCGGTTGAACAGGGCTATCTGCTCGCGGCGGGCGGGGTTATCGTCGCTCACCCACACCAGTGGGATTTTGCCTCTGGCGGTGTTTTCCGGCTGGATGCGCCACGCCACCACAGAAAGCAACACCAGTATTGCAAAGGTTGACAGAAAGACGTATTTCATGGCTCCATCCGTTTTGAACTTTTTCTCCATCCGGAGGTATACTTTCCTTCAGCAAGGTGACGGTAGAAGGAGGCACTATGCAGCGAACGTTTGTGATGATTAAACCCGACGGAGTGCGTCGGGGGCTTGTGGGTGAATGTATCCGTCGCTTCGAACAGCGCGGGCTGAGGATAGCAGGCTTAAAAATGCTGGTTGCGTCGCGCGAGCTGGCGGAGAAGCACTATGCGGTGCATCGCGAGAAGCCGTTTTACACGGAACTGGTGGACTTCATCACATCGGGACCGGTGGTGGCAATGGTCATCGAGGGACCGAATGCCATCCCGCTGGTGCGCACGATGATGGGCGCTTTGGACCCGCTTCAGGCGCAACCGGGCACGATTCGCGGCGACTTCACCTGCGACAAGCAGATGAACATCATTCACGGTTCCGACTCGCCCGAAACCGCCGAGAGTGAGATCGCGCTGTGGTTCCAGCCGGATGAACTGGTGTAAACTCACGGCGGGACAGGGCGTAGGGGCGACCACAGAGGGGTGGGCAACCACAAGGAATTGGGCAACCACAAGGGGTTGCCCCTACGGGGTGGGTTGGATGCATCACATCAATCGGGCGTAGGGGCAGACCCCTGTGTCTGCCCCGTAAACCCCGTGTCTGCCCTCCAAAACCATACCTGCTTTCCCTAGAACACCGCCTCGACGACCACCCTGCCGTTGAGACCAGTGATGTCTGCGTCGTTGCGCTCGGGATCAAACCGCTCAGTCCGTTCACCGTTGACCTGCACCGCTTTCAACGACAGACCCTCCGGATGCCGGAAGCGCACCAGCACTTTCGGCGGTGTGGAACGCAGATCCAACCGCACCTCGGCGGTAATCCGATCGCCCTCTACCGCAGGCTCGTACCGTACACTCACCCTGCCAAACCGCGTGCAGACCCCCTCCGTACCGAACGGCTTCCCGCTGCGGAACCATTCACGTGGGATAGCGCGCCCGAAATGCAGCACCTGCTCGTCGGCATACACTAACATCGCCCGCAGCCACATGATGGCGTTTGCCTCATCGCTGGTCTTGAAGTGCGCTGCGTTGGAGTAGCCCAGCACGGGCGACGGGTGTTCGATCATGGCGTTAATCTCTTCCCGATAGCACGAACACCACGCGTTGTAGAACATCCAGATAACAATCTCCGGCTCGTCGCGCTGCAGGTGCGGCATCAGTCCCGCCAGTAGATTGGGCTGGATGGAGAACCCCGCGCGGTCAAACCAGTTCGCCTCGAAATCAGGAATGAGATAGCCGTAGGGTGGCTGCGGATAGCGGTTGTCCTGAAAATCGTCCAGAATCCACTGCGCCTGCGGGCTGTCAGCGTCATACAAACCGCTAATCAACAGGTAAACAGCACCTTCCAGCACCTCTCGAATCCAGCCCACATCGCGCCCCCGCCGATACAGCCGGCTGGGGTAGTGCGGAACCCATTTTCCATCGCGCAGGCGGACCAGCGGTGCGTACTGGCGCATGGTCTCGAATCCGCGAATCAGGTCAGCGCGGTAGGCATCAGTCTCGCGGCGCAGGCGGGGTGACTCGGGATGTCCGATGGCTTCCAGCGCCTTCGTAGCGGTATCCACGCCACGCCACGTCAGGGCGTTGGTGGACAGCCAGTAGTGGAAATCGGTGACATCCTCCAGGCTCCCCGCGGGCAGGAAGCCGTATTCCCAGCCTCGCGAGTGGGGCAGGGGGCGCATGGTATTGCGTCGCTGGCGGAATACCCAATCGCAACCCGCAATCAGCGATGGCGCAACCCGTTGCAGCCACTCCGCATCGCCGGTCAGGAAGTAATGCATCCCGATACACCACAACGCCCAGCCGTGATGCTGATTGTATGCTCCGCACTCGTAGCCGCCTGCTCCGAAGTACATCCCCTCATAGTCGGTGAAGTTTCCCGGTTGCGGGGCAGTGCCCTGATACTTTATCCACAGCTCGATACGCCTGCGCGCCTCCTCGTGCAAGCCGCGCTGGTCGAGTTCGTGCGTAACCATGCACGCCTCGTTGGTGAAGTTGCCGTAGGTGGAAGTTCCTACCGATGTATTAATCAGCCCGCTGCCGTCGGGCATGGCGGTGTCGGTAATCAACACATGGTTCAGGTGCGCGGCGTGCAGGGCCGTCAGGTGCGGTTCGGGGCACTGCAGTTGCGCTCCCTGCCTCGCCTGCTCTCGCCAGAAGGCGGTCACCTCGCGATAGCACTGGTCGAGGTCCAGGTTCTGCAACGCATGCAGTTCCTGTGGCTGGTCAATCGCGATGTAGGGTATCTTCAGCAGCAGCTCGCACGCCTCGCCGGGTTGCAGCGGTTGACGGAAAACGACCTGTTTCGCTCGCACTTCCGGCTGCATGGTGCCTTCCCAGCGGGCACGCATCACCTTTTGACCGTTCCACTCCGAAAGGATGTGACTGCCTTCCACAAACAGCGCATCCTGTTCGCTGCGAGGTATCAGGTAGTCATCCTGAAGCCCGTTACTGCCGTAAGCGTTGTAGGACTTGCGCGACTGGTGCGAGTAGGCAACGGGTAGTTCCGCCACCGCCGGCGCGTCGCCCTGATTCACGAAGCGAAACCGTACCATAGCCACGATGGTGTCATCGCTCGCCAGAGACTTATCGAAGATGGGGCGCTCTAACGGCGCGGCGAAGCTCTTCTGTTCGATAGCGATATCCCCGTCGCGGGCGCGAATGTTGTATGCCAGCACGGGTGGGGGGTCGGTGTAGCGGGCTATTATGGCCTTGCGCTCCAGCCCGAAGAAGAAACGCGCGTTGCCATCGCACAGGAAGCGTGCCGTGTCCTTGCCGGGGATGCTGGTGACGTTCCATTTGTGCAGCACCAAGTCGCCGTTGGCTTCCAGCCAGAACCGCTGCCGGTTGTGCTTGCACCCCAGATTGTAGCTGACCACATGGGGACGGGGCTGTCCGTAGTACGCGCCTGCGTAGGTCTGCTCGCGATGCTCCTTCACTCGCTGGTTCAGCGTCTTCGCGCCTTCGATGCGCTTCTGGTAATCGGCAAAGCGCGTGGGGTCGCTGGCGAAGGTGATGTAAATGCCCTTTTCCGCGTACCAGATGGGACCTTCCTCCACCAGGCTCTGCAGGGAGATGGTGAACACATCGTCGTCCAGCGAGAAGGTGAGATGCCCCTCGTCCCCGCAGTAGCGGTGCGCTGGTTGCAGGTGTGCCACATACAGTTCGAACGACCGCTCTGCTTCTGGCAGCAGCTCCAGCGTCCAGTGGACTGGGCGCACTCCGCGCGGCGCATGAACGGATCGAACGAGAGAAGCGTTGTAGGTACTTAGCCGAATGCGATGTCCGGGCGTTGGCTTGCCGGCATTCAGTTCCACTCGCAGATGGCTGGTGACCGGGCGAGAAGTGGTGTAGATGTTGACAGAAACAATCTGCTTTGGGTCGGGCGCTTCGATCTTGAGACCCAGTGTGCGCCGGAAGGTCACATCGTAGTCCTGCACGTCTGGAAACTCTGCGCTCAGCCCCTTGAAGGTAATCCGTGCCGTGCGGGGGCTTTCTGGATGTACCTGTATCGCTGCCTGCTGCCACTGGGTGTTGAAGTGGTCATCGATGGGCGTCCAGCCGAAGGCGCAGGGATTGTCCATATCACGGGCATATTCTATGCGCACCTGCGGCCAGGTCTTTCGCAGGTAGTAGACGTGGAGAACCTCAGGTATCTGCCCGCGAAAGCGCACACGCAACTGCTGGATGTCGCGCGGCTCCTCGAAGCGATACTCTCCCGGTTCGCAGTTCGGCAAAGCGAATGGTGAGATATCGAATCTGTCCATGCGCACCTCCTCTGCGCGTGTGACCGCTCATCCCTCTTCATAAAGCACTACCTCGTCCTCCTTCACGTAGGGGCGAATGTGGGGGCTAAGGGCTTTCATACTAACCAACTCCACTCTTCTACCAATTCGCTGGCTAAGCTCTTCCTCCAAAGCGAACCAGCGAAGCCCCAAAGGGGGACGTTGTTCTAACGGCTTCAACTCCACGCGGATATCGACGTCGCTACTTTCCGTGTCGTCCCCCCGCGCAAACGACCCAAAAACGGCGATTCGTCGGGCGTAAGGCTTAAGTAGCGGCACGACGTGCTGACGAAGATACCGGAACCTGTCCATAGACACGATTGCCCCTTCCTCATTATTCCCAATGATACGCTCTTGCCCCGTTCAGGCGCAACCGCCACCAGCTGCCCTGACGTACTGGCTGTATCGCAGGCGCAGCCCCGCCCACGCACCGCACCTGTGCAGGCATCGGGAAGCGAGAGACGTTCAGGTCTACCACAAAGCCGCCCTCCCGTGGGTAAGCCAGCAGCTCCCAGCCGCGCCCGCGCCTGCGAACCAGCACGCTGCCGTTGGTGCGCACCGCGCCGAAATCCACCGCCTTGCCTGCCTCGTTCAGATGGCTGCGGTACAGCGCCAGCCGTTGCTCACCCGTGCTTTGCTCTGGCACGAAGCGGATGGTTCTGCCGTTATCTCGCACCTGCAGCACCCCCAGCAGGTTGCGTCCGTGGCGGTCTACCTCACCCTCCAGATTCACGCGCCCTCCGCCCGGCGTATACAGGCCGATGGTCCACTGATAGTCGCCATCGGGGATGTTTTCGGGAATGGTGACGGTGTACTCGCCGTCAATGACCTCTTCCCCACGCCGCCACTGACTGGTGGGTTTGGGCAGGGCATGGTCCTGCTGGAACTTGATGCCCTCGTCCCACGGTTCTGGCGGCAGCTGGCTGAAGTGTACGAAGCAGAAGTAATCCCTGTCCAGTGTGTCGTTCACCTGCCAGCGGTAGGTGACGCGGAAGGTGCGCTCGCCCGCCTGCGTAAACTGTGCCACCTCTGGTCGGATTCGCTTCAGCCCCGTCAGGTTCCAGTGCGCGGCGTTGCGGGCATTCACGAGCAGGCTTTCGGCGGTCTCCGCGTAGTCCACCACCACTCCCTGCCGCAGCGCGGTGTAGGCGGTCACTCCCGCTCCCGTCGCCAGCCAGCCGAAACGGGGCAGGGTGATGGCTCCGACGCGCAGGGGTTCTGGTGCGCTGTTTGCCACCACTGTTAGTCCGCTGTCGTAGCGCACGCGCACCCGCTGCCAGTTGCCTGCCTTCGCCGCGGCGGTGCTGTCCACCCATTTGCCGCCGACGTGATACTCGATGCTGATGGGCCTCGCGGTGGCGTAACGCGCCATGACGGGCGTCAGCAAGTGATGCTCTAGCCAGGCATAGGGGATAAGGTTCCACACTGCGCTGCCGAGAAAGCCCGCGTGCCCATACGCCACCTCCTGCATCCGGTACTGGTCCAAAACCACCATCGGTGGCACGCTACCCCATTTCGCATCGCTCCACCACCGTTCATAGTAACCCATGCCGTGATTGCACTGCAGCGGATGTATCTTCAGCAGGTCGAACTCCACCGCCAGCGGCGCGTGCAGACCCTGTCCCCAGCCCCAGCCGGTGCCGAACTGCGCTTCCACACCGTCCAGGCACCCGCTCCAGTACCAGTGGTTGTTGCCCTCACCGAAGACGGGGCCGCCGTGCGTTTTGCGTGCATACTGCCACAACGCGCGATGCACGTCCCACACCCGCTGGAACATGCCCGCGCCATCCTCCTCCGCGCGCATGTCCACGTGGAACCACGGCGGTACCGCCGAATGCACATCTAAAAAGCAGGCGTTCGTGCCGTAGCGGCGGTGGATTTCGGGCGATTGGGTGGCGGCAAGGCGCAGAATAGCGTTGGGTTTCACGGCAAAGGACTGTATCTTCGTGCCGGGGTTAAACCACGCCAGCTGCCGTTTTCCCTCCGAGTCGAGCGCGATGTCGTCCTCATCGAAGTGGTCGTAGTTGGGGTAGTAGTCCACATAGTTCTCGTGCAAGGCGACGTAGTAGCCCAGATTCACGCCGGTCTGCACCAGTACCTTCATGCCTTCGTCGCCGCCCAACTCGGCATTCGCGGGGAAATGCATGGGCAGGGCGTTGTCGTAGCCGCTGCGCTGCCACACGTGGATCAGCGCGACGCACCTGGTGATGCCGTGTGCGGCAAGTTGCTCGAAGCCGCGTGCGATGTCCACAAATTGCCCTCCCCAGATGTCCAGTACGATTCGGTCGCCTACCTGCTTCAGGAAGGGGGAAGGCGGGTTGGGAATGTTCGGTAGCACTTCCGCCATGTGCCACGCCGCGGTGAAGACCACTCGCTCGCGCAGCGCGTTGCGACTGCCGTCGGTCAGGGCGTTGTATTGCGCGCGCAAGCCGTCGTGGGCGGTGGCGTGGCTGTGCGTCCAGTCAAGAATGGCGTTGACGAACAGGTTTTCGGCAGGCAGGTAGAAGACCTGTCCGCTGTAGTACGGCGTGACCACCTGTCTGCGACGCATCACGGGCCCCCAGCCTCCGGCATCCAGCAAACGGATACCCGGTCGGTCTGCCTCTAGCTCCAGCACCAGGCTTTTGTGGAACAGTTTGGCGGTGATGCGCAGAGTAACCCCTGCGCGCCCTTCGCGGTAGCGGCGGGCGCACACGATGGTATCGCCCTTCCGTTCCCACTGCGCGCCGATGGGCAAGCCGTCCATCACGAACTCGAGAGTAGCGGTGGTCGCCAGTGGCACTTCTACGGGCGAGTCGCCCTTCATCTGCGCCCGCAGCGTCCACTCGCCGAAGGGGTTGGGGTCATCGGGGCGGGGCTTGCGCCAGCGATACTCCAGCACCCCATCGTCGCCTTGATAGCGGAAGATGGCGGTATCGTCACGCACCTGCAGGCTGGTTCGGTGGGCAAACGCGCTGCGCGGGGCAATCGTGCCGTTGGGCACGGAAGTCAGGGTCTGCAGTTTCAGCGGTGGTGGCGCAGGTCGGGCTTTCTGCACTGGTTGGTAGCCTTCCAGTACCAGCTCCCGCTCCGCCCACAGAGAGAAGTCCCACGAAGGGTCATCTTTCGGACCAGGGTCGGTCTCGAAGCGCAGCGTCACCGTCTGCCCGAGATAGGGCGAAAGGTCGATTCGGAAGGGCTTCCACTGTGCGTCAGTCCGATGTTCTTCCAGCACCTTCTTGCCGTTGACAAAAATGCGGAACGTCACCCCGTCGGACCGTTCTACGGTGCCGGGCCGCATGGCAGTGAAGCCGCGCAGGAAGGCGTTTCTGGCACGCGGTAGGCGGATGGTGAAGGTCTGGAAGGCTACGCCGGTGCCCCCGCGCCACGGGCAGTGCAGCAGAAACGCCTGTTTGCCGTTGACCAGCCCGGCAGGCTGGCAGGCGACACCCGTTTTCTCTTCGAAGTAGCTGCTCCAGCCGGGTGGGAACAGCTGTTCCTGCCCGCCGCGATAGGCATAGCCGACGGTGTATAGCCCGATTTCGTCCAGATTCAGAATCGGTGCATCAGGTTGAACCACGAGCGCCGTTCTGTTGCTCATCGCTTGACCCCCCTGTCTTCGTCGCACGACGGCTTTGCCACCACGAAAGGGCGACGGATGCTATCGCCAGCGCCAGCAAGGTTGCCGCAATGGGATGTTCGACAAAGATGCGCCAGCTTCCCCCTGAGAGTATCAGCGCGCGGCGCAGGTTCTCTTCGGTCATCCTGCCCAGGATGAGCCCCAGCACCAGCGGCGCAATCGGGAAGCCCCACTGCCGCAACGCCCATCCGATGAAACCGAAGACAAACATCACCCCGACGTCGAACAGGCTGTTGTTGATGGCGTAGCTGCCCACCACGCACAGCAACACAATGAGCGGGAACAGGTATTGCCGCGGGGCGCGAACCGTCTGCGCGAACAGCTTCGCCCCTGCCAAACCGATTGGCAACACCAGCAGGTTTGCCACCAAAAGCCCGATGAAGATGGCTGCCAGCAGGTGCGACTGCTTCTCGAAAAGGTCGGGTCCGGGGCGCACCCCATGCATGACCATCGCACCCAGAATCACCGCCGTTACCGCATCGCCTGGTATGCCCAGCGTCAGCATCGGGATCATCGCACCGCCGGTTACCGAGTTGTTCGCGCACTCGGCGGCGGCAAGCCCCTCTACGGAACCCCTGCCGAACTCCTCGGGACGGCGCGACACCTTTTTCGCCTGGTCATAGGCCACAAACGCCGCCACGTCTCCGCCCACGCCCGGCAGCGCACCGATGAAAGTGCCCGTCACGCTGGCAAGGAGAGTGGGCGCGGTGATTCGCCGGTAGTCGCTGCGAGACGGCAACACCCGCCCAATCCGGCGGAACAGGCTGCGGTCGGGTTCCGGTAAACTGCTCTGATACAGCACTTCGCCCAGTGCGAACACTCCCACCAGCACTGGAATCAGCGCAAGCCCCTCCAGCAACGGCGTCATGCCAAAGGTGAAGCGGGGTACAGCGGTGATGGGGTCCATGCCAATCGTCGCCAGCAACAGCCCGCAGACGCCCATCAACGCCCCCTTCAGCAGGGAACGCTCTGACAGGCTGGCGATAACGCTCAGCCCGAACACCGCCAGCGCAAAGTACTCCGCAGGTCCGAACTTCAGCGCGAAGCGCGCCACCTGCGGGGCAGCAACCATCAGCACCAGCGTGCTGAAAACCCCGCCGACTACTCCCGTGATGCACGAGATGCCGATTGCCAGCCCTGCGTTGCCTGCCTGCGCCATCGGATAGCCGTCCAGACTGGTAGCGGCGGCAGCAGGGGTACCCGGTGTGCGTATCAGCACCGCCGGTATCGCGCCGCCGTACATCGCCCCCACATACACCCCCAGCAACACCATGAGTGCAGGCAAAGTCGGCAGCCAGAAGGTGAACGGAACCAGCAAGGCCACCCCCATCGTTGCGGTCAACCCCGGCAGCGCACCAATCACGATACCCGCCACCACGCCCAGCAGCATCAGCCACAGGGTATTCCCGGTCATCAGCTCGCGCAGCGCTTCCGTCATGGCAGTGCCACCCCCAGCACGCGGGCAAACAGCCACCAGATGCCCGTACCAGCGACGACTGCATAGACCAACGCCGTCCAGAGCCGTGGACGAGCGATGGAGTAGCTACCTGCCAGCAGAAACAGGATGCTCGCTGGCAAAAACCCCACCCACGGCAACACCAGCAGGAATAACAGGACCAGCAGCCCAATCCGGAACGGACGGCGCAGGTCGGGAAGCGACAGGGTGGAGCCGGTTTGGGCGCGCACTCGTCGGTTGATCAGAAGTCCCCCCGTTAACAACACCGCCAGAACCGCCAGCAGCGCAGGAAAATAGAGATAACCGACATCCCCGCGCGTGAGGTGGACGCCCATCGAGGCTATCAGAGCCCGATTGAGCGCGCTCTGCTCCTGCACGAACTGCCGAAACGCCTCTCCTTCCAGCCACGCGAGCCGCACGCCGCGCTCCTGCATCAACTGGCGAAACCGGGGCGTCTCGAAGGCTTTCCGGAAGCCTTCCAGCAGCCGCTGCCGACGCTCTGGCGGCACTCCCTTCGGCAATGCCAGCCCGCCCCACGCACCGATATCTATGGCGTAGCCCAGCTCGGGCGCGGCGGGCACATCGGGAAACATCGAGTCGCGCTGTTTGCTGAGCAGGGCTAACATCCGCAGCTTGCCCGCCTGCACCTGCGACTGCACCTCCGTGGGGCTCACGCACACCACATCCACGTGTCCCCCCAGCAACGCCTGTACGGCGGGCGCTGCCCCACCGAAAGGAACGTGCTTGAACTTCACCCGTCCGGTCTCCTGCAGCGCCACCGCCGCCAGATGCCAGATGGAGCCGGTTCCCGAGTTGCCTGCCCGAATCGCTTCGGGACGGGATTCGGCATCGCGGAGCAGGTCTCGCAGGCTGCGCCATCCCGAATCGGCACGCACAGTGACTGCGGCTGGATTGTAGTTGGTACGCGCCAGCAGGTCGAAGTCATCGGGCGAGATGGAGCTGAGGCCGAGATGCGGCAGGATTGCCAGCTCCGCCACCACATAGGTCACTGTGTAGCCGTCGGGTTCGGCATGTGCGCCATAGTTCAGCCCCACGGCGTTCGCGCCACCCGGCTTGTTTTCCACCACTACGGGCACCCCGAACTCTTCCTGCGCCGCTGCTGCCAGCGCGCGCGTGAGCGTATCGGACAGTCCACCGGGAGCAGGCGGACAGATAATCGTGATGGCTCGCGAAGGGAATGACTCCTCACGCGGACGGCAGCCCCCGAGGCTTGCTGCCGCTATCATCAGGCACACCCATACGCCCCAACGCCAGATTACCACACGCGCCTCTCCTGCACACTGAGTTGACCGGTTCGTACGCGCTCACGCAGGTCATCAGGAATGAACGCCAGATATATCTGGCAGATGCCCGTCCGGTCTGAGTTGAACAGCACCACGCGCCCATCGGGGCTGAACTGCGGGTGCGGATGCGTCCACTGCGGATGCCCCTGAGAGCTGCGCGGGTAGCACAGCGGGCGATAGCGCCCGGTGGGCACATGCACCAGTTGCAGTCCCTCATCGGGCCAGTTGGTATCGGAGACAATCCACTCGCCGTCCAGCGTCGAGGCGGAGTGCCAGAAATACACCCCCTGCGCGATGGGGGTTGGCTTTTCTTCGCCCAGCCCGATTTGCACCAGCGCACGGTCCGGCGGAAGGGCGCATCCCTGTACGCGCTCCGTACTCCCCAGGAACGTGCAATGTGCGAAGTCGTAGCTGCTGGTATATACACCCCGCTCGTTGCCGTCATGATCGAGAAGCAACCACGTCTTTTTGCCCTCGCGCATCTGCCAGAGCAGTATACCCTCACCGCCCGGGCTGACGGAGTGCATGGCGAAGCCTCCCCGTTCTCCTTCGGCAATGAGGGTGGCTTCGGAGCCGTCCGTGCGAATGCGCAGGATGCCGCCGGTATCGTGTGCAGTGGTTACCTGGGCGAAGTAGTAAACGCCGTCCGGTGAAATGGCGCCCGCTCCCATACTCGCCACACCATGCGGCACAGCGATTTCCTCTTCGCGAAAGGTGTGGATATCCACCCTCCACAGTGTTGCCTGCCGGTGAAAGTACACACAGTCGTCTTGCGGCGACATGACAAACCCCGCCGCACCTTCGCACTCAGTGAGCTGGGTCAGGTTTGTGCCGTCTGTGTCCACGCGGAACAGGTCCGACGGCGCATCCCGGCGTGCCTCACGCTGGGAAACGAAGATGAAAGTCTTCGAATCGCCGGTGAAGTTCCTGCCGAAATAGGGCAGCGCCATGCTCATGGTGGGGAAGCTGGTCACCTGCATCAGGCGCACGCCCGTGCGGGCATCCACAAACTCGATGCGCTCGTGATTGTAGGTGGTTCCTTTTGCCATTCAATCCCCCTGAAGCACCCATTGCTCGTTGAAGTGGGCATATTTAATACACGAGCCTTTGCCCGGCTGGCTCCAGCTGTAGGTGACGTGCAACGTGCCGTCCTTAGCCTGAATGATGGAAGGATAGGAATAGGAACCTGTGCCCGGCGGGTCGTTCTCCAGATACCGCTTCCACTTCCACGTCCTGCCCTCATCATCCGAGATGAGCACCGCGAGGCGATGGCGTCCCTGCTCGGTGTCGTTACATACCATTGCCCAGTGCCCGTTCTGCAGGCGAATCACTTCCAGCCCGGAACCCGGGTTCGGGATATCGTCATCCACCACCGGTGACCATGTGATGCCGCCGTCGCGCGACTCACTGCGCAGCACCCGTTTCGGGGGCGGTCCGTTGTCGCGCATGTAGGCGACCAGTGTGCCGTCACGTTTCTGCACGAGGCTGGGCTGCACTCCACCAAAGCTGATGAGGGGGCGGCTCGCCTGCCACGTCCTGCCGCCATCATCGCTGATCGCCATGATGGAGAAGTCAAAGCCATCGGAGTAGAGAGGCACGATGATGCGCTTGTTGTCCAGCACGAAGGGATGCACGCGCGTCATCCAGCCCATGCGATGGAAGTATTTGTCTGCGGCGTTTTTGCGTCGCTCGGCGAGATACGCCAGCCCCTCCTGTCTGCGTTCGGGAGGCAGTATCTGGTCGATGCGTTTCTCGTCCTCATCGCACTGCTTTGCCACCATTTCAGCGAACTCCTCGCCCGGTTTGAGGATGAGGATGTCGCTGTGCGTCCAGCGCGGCGCGCCCGTGCTACCCGGTCGTTCCGAAATCTGGTAGCGTAGCAACGATGTGTGCCACTGGTTGGCAATCACCGCAATCCACATCAGCCACAGCCTGCCCTGCGGGTCCACGAACATGCACGGGTTGCAATCGGGGAAGCCGATGGTATCCGCCATCAGGAACCGTTCGCTCCACTTCGCTACGCCTCTGCGTTTGCGCATCCCCTCAACCTTCACGTCATCCGCCGTACGCTCGCCCGAGCCGTTATACCAGCACACCAGCAGGTCGCCGTTGGGCAGCTCCACAATACAGGAACCGTGGTTATGCCAGCGCTCCGGCGGGAAAAGCTGCTGCGACTCGTAAAACGGCTTCTGCGCTCCGGCAGGTAGAACCAGCGTCAGCAACAACATCAGTACACCCCCTGCTCGCATCGTTTGTCCCTCCCATGAGTATCGTCAACCACGACAAAGAGACCGACGGGTATTAAAGCCGTGTTCGCCACATTGTCTTTCCCTCCCTGCGCCGGGCATACAGATGTATCTGTGCCCCGCTCCTATCCTCCCGCAAATGCCCTCTGCGGGTTCTTTGCCGTCAGTTGCTCTATCTCCCCATCGGAGAAGCCCGCTTTGCGCAGCGCGGGTATCAGGTGCGTCCACAACGTGGTATACTCGCGAAACGTGCCTCCATTCGGCTCACCCACCTGATACCAGCCCGCGTCGTGCGACACCAGCACCCGGCTCAGCAAGCCCTTCTGACGCAGGTGCAGGATAAGCTCCACGTGCTGCTCCACCGTTTCAGGAGACACCCCGTCGAACTCCACCCACGCACCGCGCTCTGCTGCCCAAACATGGATGGATTTATCGCCCTCCATCTGCGCGTGAACCCAGATGAATGCGGATGGGCGCACCCCCACCTGCTCCAGACGCTCGATCTGCTTGCGTGCTGCCGCGCCCGGTCCCGTGTGCGAGGCGATGGTCAATCCCGTTTTGCGATGGGCCAGCGCCGCCGCCTCCAGCAGGCGCATATCCACCTCCGACGGTTCGGGGTCTACGCCAATCTTGATGAAACCCGGGCGGATTCCTGTGCCCTCAATGCCTTTTTGCGCTTCGGCAATCCATTCGGCGGCGATTTGTTCGGCGGTGAGGGAGTACGCGCGGGCAGGCAGATATTTGTCATTTGCCGCGCCGTACCAGCCCGTGTTGGTAAGGATGTACAGACCGCTGGCACGGCTGAGGCGTTGCAGCAGCCTGGGGTCACGCCCCAGATAGGCAGGTGTACACTCTGCCAGCGTGCGACAACCCGCCTGTCGAAGCCTTTGCAGGTAGGGCAGCGCGACGCGGTATACCTCTTCAGGGTCGTAGCGTGACCGGCTCACCCTGTCCGCGCCGATAAAGTCCACCAGAACATGCTCGTGCGGCAGAACGACGCCGAGTTTCTCTGGCGATACGCTGCCTGTCACGGTAAAAACCTGTTGACGATTGCCCATTGTCGCTGCCTCCTTCTGGAAAGCGAGATTCCGTCCGCGCCGCCAGTTCTCCTGTCTCCGCCCCTACTTCATCGTGGGCACGATGATGCCGCGCAGGATAATCTTCTGGGCGAAGATGAACACCAGCAGCGTGGGCAGCGCGGCAATAACCAGACTCGCCATCCAGACCCAGGGGTAGCTGTCGCGCCCCAGCTGCCACAGGAAGACCATCATCGTCCACATCTCGGGCTTCTGCACCACCAGGAACGCCCACATGAACCCCCCATAAGCGGACGTGAAGGCACCCAACGCTATCACCGCCAAGATGGGCATCGCCAGCGGCACGGTGATGTTCCAGAACATGCGCAGTTCGCCCGCGCCGTCCAGCATGGCCGCTTCGTAAAGCTCCCGCGGCAGGCTGTCGAAGTAACCTTTCAGCAAGAAGATGCCCATGCCGCTTGCCAGACCGGGCAACACCAGTGCCCAGTAGGTGTTCAGCAAGCCCAGCTCTTTAATCAGCAGGAAGTTAGGTATCATCGCCACTTCGGCGGGGAACGCCATCGTCGCCAGCAGGAAGAGAAGCACCTTGTGCGCATAGGGCAGGTTGAAACGCGATAGCCCGTACGCCGCCAGCGGCTGCACGGTGAGCTGCCCCAGCACCGTCAACAGCACCAGCACGAAGGTGTTCCACAGGGCGCGCCCGTGAAAGAGGATGTAGTCCAGCACCAGTCGATAGTTGCGCGTCAGGAACTCGCGCCGAATCTCGTCTTTGTTGCGCCAGAAGGTGAGTACGTCTGTCTCGGCGCGGGGCGGGTAAATCTCCTCCCAGCTCTGCCACCGCGTGCCGTGCGCGGCGTTCACCGCCTGCAACGTGCCGTATTTTTGACGCAGCCATTCGCGCCACAACCCCTCGACGGTGATGAGACGCTTGGCTTCGGCGGGAACGACGGCATCGGTGAACAGCACCCAGTCGGCAAAGTACAGGTCGTCCTGCGGTAGGGTGGCAGGGAATCGGCTCTGGGCAAGGTACGGACGCTGCGGGTGGCGTTCGCGCAAGAACTGCTGCCATTGCGCATCCCAGTTCCCTTCCACGCGCACGAAGAGCAGAGGAAACCGCTCCCGCACATAGCGGTCCCACAGGGCGCGCCATCGTGGGTCTTCAGGACGCTCACTCGGAAACAGCACCTCGTGGAGCGACTGGTAGCGAGTGCCCAGCAGCGCGTTCAGCTCGTTCACCCCGCCGATGTGCCGCTCCACCCACGCCAGGAAGGCATCGGTCGCCAGAATCGCCATCAGGTCGTGCGCAGGCAGGGTATGGCGAAACTCCAGATACAGTTCGCGCAGGGGGGCGGTCTCCTTGCGCGATTTGTGCGTCAGGTCGTACTCAAACGGCGCGACCTCGGTGAAGCTGGTATAGCTGGTGTCGTACTGGCGGTTGAAGGCATCGATGTCGTGATTAAACTTCTGCATCAGCCAGCGGGCATAGCGTTGATTGGTCAGGCGGGTGCGTCGGTCGTCGATGAAATGCGCGCGCACCCACTCGTCGGGCAGAGTTTTCACGCACTCTAACCAGTCTTCCACGCGCTGCACCACTTTGGGGTCGTGGACGCGGTAGTCGGGGATTTTCTCCAGGAAGCGAAAGCTGGTGATGTCCAGCCGATGGATGCGTCGGGCGATGTTGAAGTCCGCGCCGTAGCGGTCGTTCATCCACTTGCGGAAGAGGGCGGTATCGTCGCGCAGGTAGGCGGGGATGACGCGCCAGTCGTCGAAGTCGGTGTCGGAGGTAAGGGACGCACCCACCATCAGCAAGAAGGGATAAATCATCGTCACCGCGCCCACAATGAGCACGGTGTAGATGAAGGCGTATACCACCCGGGCGGTCAGCGTGCGTTGCTCGCAGGGACCGAACAGCGCCATCGCTCATCCCTCCACCGCATGCGCCGCGCGGAACTCCACGCGCTTGAGGATACGCAGCTGCAGGATGGTGAAACCAATCAGCACCGATCCCAGCACCCACGCCATCGCGGTGGCGTAGCCGAAGCGCAGATACAGGAAGGCGTTCGTCCAGATGTGGATGCCCAGCACCATCGTGGAGTTGGCGGGACCGCCCCCCGTCATCACGAACACGTTTTGCATGGCGTGGAAGCTGCCGATGAACGCGCCGATGAAGTTGATCATGATGAGCGGCTTGAGCGACGGGAACATAATATACCACATCTTATGCCAGAAGGTGCCCCCGTCCACCGCGATGGCTTCGTAAAGGTCCTCCGGTACGGTTTTCAGTGCCGCCAGGTAGATGAGACTGCCCGGTCCTGCCCCCGCCCACACGCCGGGAATCACCACGCACAGCATCGCCAGGCCGGGCGTATGCAACCAGTCGATGTACTTCACGTCCGGCGAGACCAGCCCCAGCGCATGAAGCACGGGCATCGCGATGCGGTTCAAAAAGCCGTAGGGCGTGGGGTCGTAGAACATCTTCCACAGGAACATGATGACCAGCCCTGTCGTGACTGCTGGCAGGTAAAAGATGACGCGGAACAGGATTTTGCCGCGCGGCACCTCGTGCAGCAGCAATGCCAGAAAAATCGGCGCGACGAAGCCGATAGCCAGATTCAACACCACATATAGCACCGTCGCCCGCACGGAGTTCCAGAAGTCGGGGCTGGTCATCACCTCGATGAAGTTTGCCAGACCCACAAACGGGCTGTTGCCGTACAGCTTGTAGTCGTAAAACGCCATCAGCGTGCCGCGAATCAGAGGCAGGTACTGCCATAACAGCACCGTCAGCAAAGCGGGCAACATCAGCGACCATGCCAGCATGGTGGTGTAGCGGCGTTTCGCTCCCGCGCCTACCACGTGCGTTGCCTGAGTCGTCAGCGTACTGCCATGTACTGCGGATTGCTCGCGCATCGCCCACACGAAACCGTACACCACCAGCGGCGCCACCAGCAAGAAGATGATAGTACCCAGCGTGTTGCGTCGTCGCTCTACTTCTGGCGGCACCACCCGATACAGTTTCTCGTTCACCTCGTTCATGCTGGTCTGGATGACCTTCGCAGGGTCTTTATACTGTCCGCCGTCGTAGAGAATGGTATCGATGGGCACCGCCAGTTCGTGTCCCTCCACATGCTGGTAGTAGGGATCGTGCGGCTGGATGCGCCCGTATTTCGGTGCCTCCTCCATCGCCCGACGGAAGGTCGGCTCGTAGTCCTCATACTCCTCCGTGAAGCCGAACTTTTTCAGCATCTGCGGGCGGATGAGATGCGGGTAGCCGTTCTTGACATACACCTCCGTGATAATACGCTGCGCCTCCTCGCTGCAGCGGAAGACGAGATAGTCCCACGCCGCCTGTAGCACCTTCGGGTCGCGTGCGGCGCGCGCGCTGATGACCCATGCGCGTCCCCCTGTGAGTGCGGCGCGTACACCACCCTCTCCTGCGCTGGGCGGAGGACCCAGCCCAATCTGGTCAGGACGCAAGCCCCCCTGTGTCAATACCTGGTCAATCACCTGCGGGTTGATATGGTCCAGCATCATGGCGATTTCGCCCCGCAGGAACATCTCCACCGGGTCGCCCCCTACGCGCGCCACGCCCACATACACGGGTTGCCCGCGCAGGTCGCGTCCGCACTGCTTGCAGTGGAAGCGGGTTTGCTCCGGCTTCACCGGTATCACCGTGCCACAGACGCGACAGCTGATGCGTTCGACTGGTGAGCGAATGGGGTTCTCTTCTTTGCACTTCGGGCAGACAGCGACGGGCAGGTTGTTGGGCGTTTTGCAATCGGGACAGCGTGTCCACTCCGTCCAGCGCAGCTTCTTGTAGAAGCGCAGGGCACGTTGCCCCGGCTCGCGCCCGTAAGCCACCTTCCAGCGCACCGGCTGGTTGGCGAGACTGCGTCCACATTTGCGGCACAAACACTGCTTGTCTTCCTGCTTGAACTCGTTGACGGTGCCATCGTAGGGGCAGGTGCGCTCCTGCAGCGTCATGTCGCCGCCCGCCTGATACACGAAGTTGGTGAAGATGTATCCTGCGGTGTAGCCCGTGCGCAACGCGGTACCGTATTGCCCCGTCTGGAAGCGCGCGCCTTTCACGTGCTTCTCGGGGTCGGTCAGCCGTTGCGCGAATTCGAAGTACTCCTGCCAGTCCTTCGGGGGACGCGGCGGCACGATGCCTGCCTCCTCGAACAGGTCGCGCCGATACCACAGCCCGAGTATCCAGTAATCGCTCACCACGGCGTACAGCCTGCCATCGGGACCGCGCGCCGCATCGTAGTGATGCTCGGTCAACCCCAGCGAAGGGGGCTTCCACTCGGGGTTGCGCTTGCGATGCTCGCGGATAAGGTCGTCGACGGGATACAGTAAGCCCTGCCGGATGTAGTTCTGCACCTGTCGGATGCTCAGGTCAAAGACATCGGGCGCACGGTCAGCGGCAAACGCCATCATCTGCTGCGCTTCCGCCAACCCTTCGGGCAAGGCAAGCCCTGTTACCCGCTCGAAGCGGTAGTGGGGATACTTCTTGAAAAAGGCGTCAAAAACCGCCAGTTCTGCCTTGTTCTGTACGCCGGTTGCGCTGCGTAGCGGGATGTTCGCCAGACGAATGGTGACAATCTCCTGTTTCTGTGCCCCGCTATCTGCGATGAACAATATTAGCACCCAGAGGGTAGTCAAAAGCTTCCACGAGAAACCACGCGACCGCATCTGCCCAACACCACCTCAGCGATAAAGGTGCCGATAACTGATTAACTGAATACCGCGTTCGCGGATGCGCTGAACCACTCGCGGGCTGGTAAAGGCGGCTGTAACCGCCGCCCGCTCTTCCGCCACGTGCTCGTAACCGATATGTCCCAGCGCACACATCTCCGGTGTATCCAGCCCCGGATGGTCTACCAGCAGCCACGTGCCCGGCGTCAGACGGTCCAGAATCTCCAGCAGGATGGCTTCCTTTCGTTCTGCACTGGCTTCCTGCCCGCCGAGACCCGCGGTGAATTGTACCCCTTCGTGCTCCAGTGGTAGCCCGTACTCTCGCGACAGCCTCTCGGTCAACGCCCGGAGATCTGGAGCTGCCACTGGCGTGCCCATGTGGCTGGAAAGATGGGAAACCTGCGGAATGTCGTCCAGCGCGATTTCGATTTGCGCCCGCAGCTCGGCTTCTACCTCGTCCAGACGATAACCACTCTCCAGAAAGCCCGTGCCCGGCGGGAAATCGGGACGCTGGCTGGTCATTGGCAGGAAGCGCCCGCGCCGGTCACACAGGCTGGGAGCGTGCGTCACCGGTCCCCACTTGCAGGCTTCCCACTCGCTGGTCAACGTCAGATGCACGCCCACGTCCAGCTCTGGATGTTCCCTCAGCATCTGCACCGCCTCCGGGTACCACGGGGCGGGAACCATCACCTCCACACTGCGCAGGATGCCGTCGCGATAACAGCGGATGCACGCCTCGTTTGCCGCATGACACGAGCCCATGTCATCCCCACGCACAATCAGGCGGATGCAAGACGTGTCGTTTGTCCCCTCAAGCACGGTTACCACCCTCGAAGAGATTCTCCTCGCGATTATTCGGTTAATCAATTCGCTCCGATCACGGCGACATCCTCCTGTATCACGCATACTTGGCTCGCAGGAACAACGGTGGGATGCGGCAAAATAAGTATGTTAACGCTTATGCTAAAATGGGGTTCCCAGCAACCAAACCTCTATCTGCAGACACCAGGCACGTCCTCCACAGACGTGCGCAACGTATCGGACAGGGCACTGGGCGTGGTGTATACGCCCCGCGAGCTGGTGGAGTTTATGGTGCACCTCGCACAGCCTTCGCGCGAACGATGTCGAGTGCTGGAGCCTGCCTGTGCCGATGCCCCTTTCCTGACCGAGTTCGCCAACCGCTACGGAACACACCACGAACTGGTCGGCGTGGAGATCAACGCGGAACGACTCGCGCTGGCGAAGCAACGCCTGCCCACTGCCACCTTTGTGGAAGCGGATTTCCTGTTGTGGGAGCCTTCGGATTGCTTCGATATCATCATCGGCAACCCGCCCTACGGCATCATCGGTGACGAGAGCCATTACCCCATCCACCCGCTGCGCGAACGCAAAGGCGCCTACCGACAACGATGCACCACCTGGCGTGGCAAGTTCAACATTTATGGCGCATTCATCGAGCATGCCACTCGGCTGCTCGCCCCCGATGGCAGACTGGTGTTCGTGGTTCCCGCCAGCTGGCTGGTGCTGGATGATTTCAAGCGGCTTCGCGCCTTCCTTGCAGAACAAGGCGGGCTGCGCGTTTACTATCTGGGCAAGGCGTTTCCGAAACGCAATGTGAGCGTGGTGGTGATGGTGCTGCAAAAAGGGGCGCAGGGTCTGGAACTATATGATGGTATGGCGCACCTCGCCCTGCGCAAGAGCCTCTATTCGGGGGAAATCATCCGCTTTGAAAGCGCGGAATGGCTGGAGATGGAGCAGGAAGGCGTACCACTCGGGGAAGTTTTCACCATCCGCTTTGCCGCTCGCAGTCCCGAGGTGCGTCGTCACCCGCTGGTGCGTCAGCAGCCCCTTGCAGGAGACGTGCCCATCCTGACAGGCAGGAACCTGCACGCAGGCTGGATCGACTATAACACCTGTTATTCGGGTTACTGGATGCCTCTCAAGCACGCGATGGATTTGCGGGACTTCTATGGCTTCCCTCATCTGGTAGTGGCGCATACCAAAGGCACGCGCGTGGTGGCTGCACTGGACGAGCGATGCTACCCCTGGCGCGAAGAGTTCCATCTGATACCGAAGGTCGATGGCATAGACCTGCGTGCCGTCACGGAGTATCTGAACGGTGAAGCGGTGCAGCGGTATGTGCGGGCGCTATATCGCGATTTCGTGCCGCATTTGACCTTGGCGATGCTGCAACGAGTGCCAGTAGTTGCATAGGGCGGCTGGACATACGGGAGCCTTCTCCGCATTCGGCAAACCAGTGCAATCCATCTGGGCGGCAATGAGGAAGTGGATGTCGTCTCAATCATCGCATTTGGGTGGGTTCATTTGCTGCACCGCTCCTCTTGACTGGCTTCTATCTCTGTCTTATCATTGTAGAAGCTGACATGGGGAGAACCAAGTGCAACACTGTCTTCTCATAAAAACCCCATGCGCGAGCTGTCCGATCAGGCGCGGTGGTTAGAGGCATTGTCAGACGGCGCAAATGGAAACCTGAGATGGCGAAGGACTGGACCTGGCTAAAGACGCAATCCGAAGGGCAGTTCCTGGAGCGCAAGAGCTTCTATGAGCGAAGCGGAATACCCCCTCGTCCCTGCCCCATCAAAGAGGTGGTGCGCGCTGTTGCAGAAGCCCTGGTGGCGATGGCCAACGCTGACGGCGGAACCGTCGCGCTCGGCATAGAGGATGACGGAACGGTCTCTGGCGTTCCGGATAGGTATGATCGGGATGCCATCTTTTTGCAACTCCACCACCTTGTCCGCCCGCAACTGAACTTTCGTTTCGAGCAAGTTACTCTGGAAGGACAGCGCGTTTGGGTTTTCGAGACCGATTGGAGCGTGGAGGTGCACCAACTCACCGATGGGCGGTATCTCCTACGGGTGGGTGAGCAAAGCCTGCCTTTCCCAGCAGGGGATATCGAGGCGATGAAGCAATCGCGCCTGCAACGCGCCACGGAAGTACAGTTTCTTTCTGACGCCACCCTTGCCGACCTAGAAACCGACCTCCTGCTGGAACTGGCGCACAAGAGTGGGCTGACTCTGTCTGTGGAGGACACCCTTGTTCATTTCAAATTGGCAGAAAAAACAGCCGCTCAGCTGCGCCTTACCCTCGCAGCGGTGCTGCTGTTCGCGAAAGACCCCATCCACTGACATCCCCGTTGTGGAATCGAATTCATTCGTTGGGATGGCACGGAACGCCGCACGGGTGCTGACCTGAACATTACCAAGCGCATTCGGATGGAAGCCCCGCTGGTTCGGTTGGTTGAGGAAGCGCACCGCACTATTCGGGCGTATATCCCCGAGCGACAACAGCTCGTAGACCTCTTTTTCGAGGAACGACTCGTTTATCCTTCCTTCGCCTGGCAGGAGGCAATTGTCAACGCGGTAGCGCACCGAGATTACCGCCTTCAGGGCCTCGGCATCGAAGTGCACCTCTTTGATGACCGCATGGAGGTCTGGAGCCCAGGCGAACTGGTCGAGCCAGCCACCATCGATCGGCTGAGGAATCGGGAACGAGTTCACGCCTCTCGCAATCCCCGCATCGTACGGGTCCTCACCGCATTTGGTTACATGCGGGAGCTGGGCGAGGGTATTCCGAGAATGTTTGAAGTGATGGAGGGACAGGGGCTGCACCCGCCCGAATTTCGGCTGGAGGGTGGACGGTTCGTGGTCACCTTGCGCAATACGCCGGTGTACCGCCCCGAAACCATGCGTTGGCTCCGGCAATTCGAGGGCGCAGGGCTGAGCCGCAACCAAACCCGATTGCTCGCTTATGCGCACGAACATGGAGACCAGTTCACCAGCCGAGCCTATCAAAAGCTCGTCGGCGTGGACGTCTATACTGCCAGCAAGGATATCAAAGACCTCATCCGCAAGGGTATCGTTCGACTCACCAAGCCGCAAGGACGTGTCTACGAGCTCGTTACTAAAGCCCAAATGGTCGCGCTTGAGAAGCCGCCTGAGTTTGTGTCTATTGAGCCGATTTTGCAGGAAAAAGGCTTTGTCAAAAATGAGGATGTTCGAAGGGTATTGGGCGTGTCGAGGATCCGAGCCTGTCGCTTGCTACAAAGTCTCTCCGAGTATGGATTCCTGGAAAAAGAAGGCAAAGGGCGCGGCGCGCGCTATGTACCCGGCAGAAAAATGCTTCATCGTTAACCGAAAATGCATCAGTCTCAGTGAGATTAAAACGATTTGAGGGTGATACATTCCATAGACGCCGATCAGGCGCATAAAATAAACGGATGCCGTTCTACATCGCACAATTCCGAAAAGTCCTTCAACTGCGTAACTTTTAACCATATAAAGGAAAGGTCCTTGTCTTGGCAACCCTCATGCCTTCAGGGCGCCGCTGGTGACCCCCTGCACGAAGGCGCGCATCCCCACCGCAAACAGCACGATGAGCGGCAGGCTACCAATCACGTAGCCCGCCAGTGTGGGTCCGTAGTCCAGATTGAACTCGCCCGCGAAGCGCGTGACACCCACCGTGAAGGTCTGCAGGCTGCTATCGCTGATGGTCACGAGGGGCCAGATGTAGTCGTTGTAGATGCCCAGCGTGCTCATGATGGCGATGGTCGCCAGCGTGGGCAGCGAGAGCGGCAGGACAAGGTAACGGTAAATCTGCAAATCGCCCGCGCCGTCCAGCCGCATGGCTTCAAACAGCTCGTCGGGCAGGCTCGCGAAAAAGGTTCGGCACAGCACCACGCCCAGCACCTGTCCGCCCGCCAGATAGGGCAGGATTAACGCCCAGCGCGTGTTGAGCAGTCCCATACCCTGCACCAGGGCGTAGGTGGGTATTAGGGTCAGGATACCCGGCACCACCAGCAGCGCAAGGATCAGCGCGAAGACCGCATCGCGTCCACGAAAATGGAGCCGTGCCAGCGCGTAGCCCGATAGCGAACTCAGCAGCAGGACACCTGGAACCACTACCACAACGATGATGAGCGTGTTGAGCAGGTAGCCTTTCAGCGCAACCGCCGCCTCGCGGTAGAAATCCCAGCGGGCAGGCTGCGGCAGCCCCCAGAAGCGCGTGAAGATGTCGGCGTTGGTCTTCAGCGAGAGCAACAGCATCATCACAAACGGCAGCAGCGATAGCGCCAGCAGCACCATCAGCACCACCGCCGCCAGCACCTCCGCCAAACGCACCTTTCGTCGTCTCTTCGTCATATCTGTTTCTCCAGCCTCCTGCCCCAGAGCAGATTCAGCAGGGACAGTGTGAAAATCGCCACGAACAGCGTCAGTCCGATGGCGGCGGCATAGCCCATGTGCCCGAAGCGAAAAGCCTGAAAGTACATATGGAGTGCGGGTACGTGCGTTGCCAGTCCAGGACCGCCGCCAGTGAGAATCAGGATGCTGCCGAAGTCCTGCAACGTGCCGATGAGGGTCAGAATCACCAGCAGACGCACCTGCGGCAACAGCAGCGGCAGGTCCACATACCAGACCCGTCGCAAGCCCATCACCCCATCCACCTGGCAGGAATCCCATACGTCGCCCGAGATGGCGTTCAGACCAGCGAGATAGATGAGCAGCGCCAGCCCGCCCGCCCAAGGAAAGCCAATGCCGATAATCGCCCACAGCGCGGTGCCCGAATCGCCCAGCCACGAACGGGTCAGCCCGCCCATGCCCAACGTCTCCAGTATCTGATTCAGCAGGCCGACACTGCCATCATAAATGAAGCTCCACAGCAACATCGTGACCATGCCGGGCACCACCATCGGCAGGATGAAGGCGGTGCGCAAGATATACTGCCAGCGCGGCGAGCGCAGGCTCATCAGCAGTTCCGCCACCAGCAGGGGCATGGTGAGCGTTTTCAACACGTTCGCCACCAGCAGGATAAGCAGGTTGCGCAGGCTGAGGCGCAGGAACTCGTCATGCCACATCGCCACGAAGTTACCCAGACCAATCCACTGCGGTTCCTCACCAGTCTCCCACCGCGTGAAGGCACGCGACAAACCCAGCACCGCCGGATAGTAGTTAAACAGCGCGAGCAACACCAGCGTCGGCGCGAGCATCAGCGCAATGACCACGATAGAAGTGCGTCGTCGGCTCATGAGGGTGTGTCCTTCGTACGGGGATTCATGTCCAGTTTCTGCATGGCAATCACGCGCGGCACCGCCTCTTCCATCAGTCGCTGATAGCGGTTCAGAAACTCCCGCAGGGAGATGCGCCCTTCCATGTATCGCTGCGCCCACACCGTCCACTGCCACACGGACTCCTGCTCGTCCATCAGCCCGCGGAAAGAGAGCTTCTCGAAACCTCTACCCTCGAAGGGGCGATAGTATCGTTGCAGTTCAGGCGGCATTTTGACGCCGGGGATGAGCATCGGGCCGCTGAGAGGGCGGCGGTTTCGTACCGCTTCATCCACCAGTATCTGTGCGCCCTGTGGACTGGTCAGGAACATCAGGAAGTCTATCACGCGCTGCGTCTGTTGTGGGTTCTTTTTCACCACGCCCAGCACCAGCCCCGGTCCGCCCACGCCGCGGAACGGAGGCACCCGGAAGCGCGAGGCGGTGAGCGGAGGCACCGCGAAGATGCCCCAGTCAAAACGCGCCCGAGGCGGCAGGTCTGCCATGTCCTGCATCAAATCGCCGATGAGCCACGAGCCTTCCAGCAGGATGGCGGCGCGCCCCGTCAGGAACAGATTGTACGCGGTCACCGAGTTCGCACCGTGAAAACCCCTCTGCCAGTAGCGCGAGAACGTCTTGATGTGCGCGTACAGCTCGGCGAAACGCTCGCTATCAAAACGGATGATGCGCCTGCGCACCGCGTCCAGCAACCGCTCGCCGTTGACAATGACCAGCGAGTCGTTATACGGGTCGCTCAGGTTCAGGCGGAAGCTGGCGTTGCGCGTGGGGTCATAGTCCCAGTCGCCCGGGCGCGACATCACCAGAGGCACCCAGTGGCGCGTGTAGGCATCGGTGAAAAAGCGCACAATCCAGCCCACCGTGCCCGACCAGTAGGAATCGGCGTTGCCCGGCACGGCAAACGGCAGGTAGCCCGCCGCACGGATGCGCTCCGCCAGAGTCAGCATCTCCTCCCATGTGCGGGGAGGCTGTAACCCCAGCTTGTGGAAGAGGGTTGCGTTGTAGTAGAAACCGATCTCCACGAAGTCGACGGTGACGAACGAGACGCCGCCTGCGGTTTTAAACTTCTCGATAAACTGCGGGTTCAGAGTTTCTATCCACGCCTTGCCCGTGTAGGGATTGCGCCGTTGCAGGTAGGGCGCCAGGTTCACCAGCAATCCCTTCTCGTACATTCCCCAGGCAAAGTTGGCGTTGAAGAGGTCGGGGGCTTTGTCGCCCGCGCCGGGGATTTGCGTGCGCAGCCAGGTCTCGTAGCCGTTCACGGGCATCACCTGCACCTTCACCCGCACGCCGGGGTGGGCGCGTTCATATTCCCGTGCGAGGCGGTGAAAGCCCTCGCGATAGTTGCCGCTGACGGTGGCAAGAAATATGGTGGCTGCCTGCACAGGCATCTGAACTCCCCTTCCCGAAGTTACAAGTTCTTGGAGTGTTGGAAATACTCCTGTTGGACGTCTGGTTATCGCCCACATCCGCCTGACAGCCTGCTTTTTTCCAGACAGAGTGGTTGCTTAGGCTATGATGATTGCAAAAATCACCTTGTACCCTTTTCAAATGGGAGAAGTTGGTGTACTATATTGGTTGAAGCAACTGAATCACAGCGACGCACGGAATCAGGCAGGTTACGTGTCACCCCCCTGAAACACGCACCTGTCCTGGTGTGCAACGGACAACGCTACACAGAAAGGGATACGACGATGGCACGTTCGTATATTACGCTAGACGGTAACGAAGCAGCGGCATATACCGCTTACCGCACCAACGAAGTGATTGCGATTTACCCCATCACCCCCTCTTCCCCCATGGGCGAACTGAGCGACGAGTGGGCAGCGAAAGGCATCCCCAACGTGTGGGGCACTGTACCGCAGGTCGTCGAGATGCAATCGGAAGCGGGGGCAGCAGGTGCCGTGCACGGAGCGTTGCAGGCGGGCGCATTGACGACCACCTTCACCTCCGCGCAGGGACTGCTGTTGATGATTCCCAACATGTTCAAAATCGCGGGCGAGCTCACCAGCACGGTGTTCCACATCGCCGCGCGAACGGTCGCCACACATGCGCTCTCCATCTTCGGTGACCACAGCGACGTGATGGCGTGCCGTTCCACCGGCTGGGCGATGCTCTTCTCCAACGACCCGCAGGAAGTGATGGACTTCGCGCTCATTGCCCAGGCGGCGACTCTGGAGGCGCGCGTGCCCTTCCTGCACATCTTCGACGGCTTCCGCACCTCACACGAAGTGCGCAAGATCGAGCAGATTACGGAAGACGACATGCGCGCCATGATAGACAACGACCTGGTGCGCGCCCACCGTGAGCGGGCAATGAGCCCCGACCGTCCTATCATCCGCGGCACCGCCCAGAACCCCGATGCCTTCTTCCAGTCGCGCGAGCGCATCAACCCCTTCTACGCCGCGACGCCGGGCATCGTGGAGAAGGCAATGAACAAGTTCGCCAGCATTGTGGGCAGGGAGTATCACCTCTTCGATTACGTGGGTGCGCCCGACGCCGAGTACGTCATCGTCATGATGGGATCGGGCTGCGGCACCGCTGAAGAAACGGTGCGCGTGCTGGTGGAGAAAGGCGAGAAGGCAGGCTTGATCAAGGTGCGCCTGTATCGCCCGTTCTCGCGCGAGCACTTCATGAAAGCCCTGCCGCCCACCGTCCGGGCTATCGCCGCGCTGGACCGCACGAAGGAACCGGGCGCGCTGGGCGAACCGCTGTATCAGGACGTGGTCACCGCGCTGGGCGAGGCAATGATGGAAGGAACCTTGCCCTTCGAGCGCGTGCCGCGCGTCATCGGCGGGCGATATGGGCTGTCCTCCAAAGAGTTCACGCCGGCGATGGTCAAAGCCGTCTACGATGAACTGGCGAAGGAAACGCCCAAGAACCACTTCACCGTGGGCATTATCGACGACGTCACGCACACCAGCCTCGATGTCGACCCCAACTTCAGCACCGAGGCGCCCGATGTGGTGCGTGCGGTGTTCTGGGGACTGGGTGCAGACGGAACCGTCGGCGCAAACAAGAACTCTGTCAAGATTATCGGTGAGGAGACACCCAACTGGGCGCAGGGTTACTTCGTGTACGACTCCAAGAAGTCGGGAGCGGTTACGGTATCGCACCTGCGTTTCGGTCCGCGCCCCATTCTGGGCACTTACCTGATTCAGCGGGCGAACTTCGTGGCGTGCCACCAGTTCCACTTCCTCGAGCGCTACAACGTGCTGGAGATGGCAGATGAAGGTGCGACGTTCCTCCTCAACAGCCCGTACGGTCCCGAAGAGGTCTGGGACCATCTGCCGCGTTCGGTGCAACAGCAGATTATCGACAAGAAGCTGAAGTTCTACGTCATCAACGCATACGACGTCGCGAAGCGGGTGGGACTGGGTGTGCGCATCAACACCATCATGCAGACCTGCTTCTTCGCCATCAGCGGTGTGCTTCCGCGCGATGAAGCCATCGCCAAGATTAAGGAAGCCATCCGCAAGACCTACGGGCGACGTGGAGAGGCTGTGGTGCAGCAGAACTTCGCCGCGGTCGATGCCGCGCTCGAGAACCTGTTCGAAGTGAAAGTACCCGGGCAGGTCACCAGCACCTTTGACCGCCCGCCAGTGGTTCCCGACCACGCGCCGGATTTTGTCAAGCGCGTGACGGCAGAGCTGATGGCAGGGCGAGGCGACCTGTTGCGGGTGAGCGCGTTCCCGGTGGATGGCACGTATCCCACAGGCACCGCGATGTGGGAGAAGCGCAACATCGCACTGGAAGTGCCCGTCTGGGAACCCGACCTGTGCATTCAGTGCGGCAAGTGCGTATACCTCTGTCCGCACGCCACCATCCGCGCAAAGGTATACGATAAAGAACTGCTGGCGAACGCCCCGGCGACCTTCAAGGCGGCCCCCGCCAAGTGGCGTGAGCTGCCCGATAAAATGTTCACCATTCAGGTCGCTGTGGAAGACTGTACGGGATGCCAGCTGTGCGTGGAGGTCTGTCCGGCGAAGGACAAGAGCGACAGTTCGCGCAAGGCGCTCAACATGCGTCCCCAAATCCCGCTGCGGGAACAGGAGCGCGCGAACTGGGAGTTCTTCCTGAGCCTTCCCGATGTGCCGAAGCACGACAGCCTGCGATTCAATAACATCAAGAACGTGCAGCTGCTGCGCCCGTTGTTCGAGTTCAACGGCGGTTGCACAGGGTGTGGCGAAACCCCGTATGTGCGCTTGCTCACCCAGTTGTATGGCGACCGGCTCTACATTGCCAACGCCACGGGTTGCTCCAGCATCTACGGCGGTAACCTGCCCACGACTCCGTACACCACCGACAGCGAGGGCAGAGGTCCCACCTGGAACAACTCTCTGTTTGAGGACACCGCCGAGTTTGGGCTGGGTATGAGGCTGGCGATCAACCGCCAGAACGCCTACGCGCGCCAGCTGCTGGAGGAGCTGCGACCCGTGATTGCCGATGACGAACTGGTCAACGCTCTGCTCAACGCCGACCAGTCGGATGAGGCGGGCATTTACGCGCAACGCGAACGTGTGGCGAAGCTGAAGGAGAAGCTGGCAGGCAAAAGCGAGCCGAAAGTGCGCGACCTGCTCGCCGTTGCCGATATGCTGGTGCGCAAGAGCGTCTGGATTATCGGTGGCGATGGGTGGGCGTACGACATCGGCTATGGCGGACTGGAGCATGTCCTTGCCAGCGGGGAGGACCTCAACGTGCTCGTGCTGGACACCGAAGTGTACTCGAACACGGGCGGACAGGCGTCCAAGTCCACGCCGATGGGAGCGGTTGCCCGCTTCGCCGCGGGGGGCAAGCCCACCGCCAAGAAAGACCTGGGCATGATGCTGACGCACTACAGGAACATCTACATCGCACAGGTGGCGATGGGCGCGAACGAGCTGCAGACGCTGAAGGCGTTCCAGGAAGCGGAGGCATATCCTGGGCCCTCCATCATCATCGCCTACAGCCACTGTATCGCACACGGCATCGACATGAGCAAGGGACACGTCCAGCAGAAGCTGGCGGTAGATTCCGGCTACTGGCCGCTCTATCGCTACAACCCGCTGCTGGCAGCACAGGGCGAGAACCCGTTCCAGCTCGACTCGAGCGGACCGACCATTCCGTTCAAGGAGTACGCCTCCAAGGAAGGGCGTTACCGCATCCTGATGCAGTCCAATCCCGAAGCTGCCGAGCGGTTGCTGCAGCAGGCGCAGCAGGTGATCGAGGAGCGGTGGCGCTTCTACCGCATGCTGGCAGGCAAAAACGCCGAAGGCACAAAGTAGAAAATGCCGGGGTTGGCACTTGCCAACCCCCTTCCCCATCTGTGACGGAATAGAGATTTCAGGAGGACTATAGCCATGGATTTGAGCACAACGTACATGGGTTTGAATCTGCGAAACCCGCTGGTTGCCTCTTCGTCGCCGCTGTCGTACAAAGTGGAAGGCGTTTGCAGGATGGCGGAGGCGGGCATCGGCGCAGTAGTGATGCACTCGCTATTTGAAGAGCAAATCACCACCGAGAGCCTCGCGCTCGATTACTTCCTGACACACGGCACCGACAGCTACGCCGAAGCGCTTAGCTACTTCCCCGACCTGGGCGATTACAACGTGGGACCCGACGAGTACCTCAATCTCATCCGCAAAGCGAAGGAATCGGTGGACATTCCCGTCATCGGCAGTCTGAATGGTGTCTCTTCAGGTGGATGGGTGAAATACGCCAGGATGATTGAGGAGGCGGGAGCAGATGCGCTGGAACTGAACGTGTACTACCTGCCTACAAACCCGGAGATGACCGGTGCCGCTGTCGAGCAGCTGACCACCGACGTGGTCAAAGCGATACGCCAGGAAGTGAAAATCCCTCTGGCGGTGAAGATAGGGCCCTTCTTCAGCTCCATCCCAAATATGGCAAAACAGCTGGCGGAAGCGGGCGCCAACGCGCTGGTGCTGTTCAACCGCTTCTACCAGCCGGATATCGATATCGAGAATCTGGAAGCTGTGCCCCATCTGGTGCTCAGCGACTCGGACGAGCTGCGTCTGCCGTTGCGCTGGGTGGCTATCCTCTACGGGCGAGTGCCCGCCGATCTGGCGATTACCACCGGCGTCCACACTTATGAGGATGTGTTGAAGGGACTGATGGCGGGCGCGAAAGTGACGATGATGGCTTCCGAGCTGTTAGAGAACGGAGTAGAGCGCGTCGGGCAGATTCTGCAGGAGATGCAGATGTGGATGGAGGAACACGAATATTCCTCCGTCCAGCAGATGATTGGCAGTGTCAGCCACCAGAAGGTAGCCGAACCCGCCGCGTTCGAACGCGCTAACTACGTCAAGGTACTCGGTTCCTACAAGCGGATGATATAAAAGCATAAGCGGGGGCGTACCACTACGCCCCCGCTTACCAGGCTCCTGATCCGAAAAAACGGCTCACCCATATCGGGGTGGTCCGGGGTGCAGACTACCGCACGTTGTCCGCGACCGTGCGACGAACGATAAGGTCCGCAATCTCCGCAGCCGAGACGTGGTACTCTCCCGCTTCAATCTTCTGGCGAAGCTCCTGCACCATCTCCTCGCGCACGTCCGGGATGTCATCCAGAAGAAACTTAATCTGCCGGATTTCCTGGGCGCGCGGAGACAGCTCCACCACAGCGGCGGGAGGTACGTCCCGTTGAGCGTCGACCGATGGCGGGGCAGACACCACTGCCTCCCCCACCCTGCCCGTGCGGCTTAACTGCAACACCCGGCTGTACTCGTCCAGCGAGATTTTCATAGCAATCCTGCCTCCTACGACGACGCCCTGCGAAGATGCGCCGTGTCGTTGGGCAGAACTTCGGCAGCCGGGCGATCATATCCCGACCCTCGTCGGGACTTAGACCCCATAGCTTTGCGCCCCCACATTTCTGTGGGTTTGCCTTTATCGGATCCGCCTGTCAATCGGATTATCGGCAAACCTTCAGGAAAACTTTAGGGTTGCCGCCGAAAATTTTCGCACTTTTTTTTTCGAGCGCATTATAACAGCAACAGCGCATTGGTTGCAAGTACCTGCCCATACTGCAAACAAATGCCCCGTGACTACTCGCTGACCTCCAGGCTTATCAACTGGTGCCCCAACGCTGGCAGGCGCGCCCACAGGGTAATCTGTGCGTCCCGCTGATGACACGGCGCGTCCGTCGCACGCACAGAAAGCCCTTCCGGCAAGCCGATATCGCTCAGGTGAAACCGAATCTCTCGCTCCACCTCGGTCTCGGCGAGGTTGAAGACGTTCAACACGGCAACCGTGCCCTGTGCAGGGAGGTTTTTACTCCACAGGGTATGCGCGTGAACGGTTTCGTCGATACCATAAAAGGTGCCCCGCGTGTAGAACGGCTTCAGCGAACGGTATGTCTGCATGGCTCGCTTGTGCGCTTCCCAAACCTTCGGGTCCGGGTGTTTGCCCCCCACGCCCAGGTGCCTGCAGGTGCTGGCATACCACCAGAACACCAGCGCGTGTTCGTTATCCTTACGCAGGTCGATATGCAGGTAAATCGGGATGGAATAGGCGAGATTGACGTAATACAGGCTCAACGACCGCCCGCTGCGCAGGTCATCCATCGTTTCCCACATGTACTCGTAGCCCCAGAGTTCGTCGGACGAACCGGGCAGGGCATGTAAGAAGTAGGTGGGTGCATACCGTATCATCGAACCGCCGACTACTGGGTCGTGTAATTCAATCAGTACCTGCGGAAACTCACGCTTGACTGCCTGCAAGAGTTGCAATATCGCCATACAGTGCTCATGACGAGTGAGGGGCAGGGAATGCCCGTGCGACTCGTCGTAGCACTCGCCCGTGAACATCGCTCCGTCGTACATCAGGAACGAAGCCCCGTCCCGGCACAGCTGCACCAGGCGTTCTGCTTTTGTCTGAAGATAGGCGGGCGATGCACTACACAGGGCAGGTAGAACCTGACCATCCTTGTCCTTCCGACGCGCCTCCATCGGGTAGCCGTTGATGTCGCACCACGCTGCCAGTGGATTGTGCAACGCCAGGCGCATACCGTAACGCTCCTCCAGCCATCTGACGAAATCCCGCTGTGTGCCCAGCCGGTCTTCCGCCCATACCGAGGAGGCAAACAGAGTATCCCAGCCCGGGTCCAGATACAGCGCCTCGCAGCCTATTTCGGCGGCTTTCTCCGCTTCCGCCTCCATATCGGACAGCTGATAGACCTCCTGCCGTCGCTCGGGGGTGTCAGGTCCCCACCACAGCGGGTTGTCGTAGAGTTCGTTCCAGTGCACGGGCGGGTCGTAGTTTGCGGGAAATCGATGCCCCAGCGTTTCCGTCCACTCGCGAAACACGTAGAACGCGCCCTTCCAGCCGCCTTCGCACGCGACGAAGCGGGTCACCCCAAAGCGGAAGCTCTGCCATGGGTCGAGTTGTGCAACGGGTTCGGGGTCACCCAGTTTCCATAACCCCGCCCCACCGAAACGCAGATAAGTTTTGCCTTCGCGCTGGAACGGCTGCAGCAGAGACCACTCCATCGCGTCGGGGTTGTGCTTGGCGATGAGGAGGGCGTGTTCTGCGTCCGCGTCCACCCATGCCCATGCCTCTGACCCGAAGGCGACGGTGAGGATAAGCTGCGGCACCATGTCAAACGACCAGAAGTAGAAGCCACCCTGTCGCGACAGCAGATCGTCCGCTGTCATGTCCAGAAATTGACCGTTGAACGGCTCCCTGCGGTATGGGATGGGGTAAAAGCGACTGCCCTGCAAGTCCGCGCACAGAGATTCACCTTCCAGCAGGTTTCTGGTGAAGCCAAAAACGGCATCACGCAGGTCGAGCGGTTGCTCCCCTGCGTTCGTCACCGTCAACTGCTCCTCCAGCGCCGAGGCTGTCGCCCGAAAGGCGTGTTCCACCAGCAAGGTATCGATGCGGGCGCGAAGGGTCACGCGATAGGTTCCGTCCTCCAGCTGCCCTATCTGCGGAGGCTCTTGAATTGGGGGCAACGGAGTATCGGGACTGACGTAGCAGTAATCGCCGTCGGCGTACACGCGGCCAGTTCGGCGCTGCACCAGACGGCAGGGGTTCAACCCATCGCGAGTGCGAATATGCAGCTGCAGAGCCGCGTTTCCCAGCATGAGCTCGCCCGTTCGTCGGCTCCACCGCACGAACGGAGCCTCTTGCGACCTCTTAGCCATGTGTTTTCCTCCTGATTGTGATGTGGCGACGTCCGCCTGAAGACGCACGTCGCAGAATGTTTGCGGCTTGTTTTACCGCAGCTTGACGGTCACCACCTCAAAGGGCCGTATCTGTACGGTGAACGAGCCGTTCTCCAGCGGCAGCGGCTGGAGGTCGCGCTCCAGCAGGTCGCATAGCACCGCCTCTCGAACGGGCAGGCTGGTGGTTACGGTCACCTCGCCCCGCGAGTGGTACGCCTCGTACAGCCGAACCACTATCGCCTCCTCGTCCTCCGCCTTCTTGACTGCCTCGATAATCACCCCGTCGCGGTCCACCCAGAAGAACTTGCCTTCGGTATCCTGCCCTGCCGATTTGCCTGCAGGTAGTAGCAGCGTGCGCGGCGGGTTATTCAGCCAGTACGCCTCCTCGATGACGCCGCCTTCCTGCGGGCTACCCGCGTGCGGGAACAGGGAGTAGGTGAACTGGTGATGCCCCATGTCCGCTTCGGGGTCGGGCGCTTTGGGGGCGCGCAGTAACGTGAGGCGCAACGTGTTGCCGAACACGTCGTGCCCGTACTTGCAGTCGTTCAAAAGTGCGACGCCGTAGCCATGCTCGCTGAGGTCCACCCACTTCTGCGCGGCGACCTCGAAGCGCGCCATGTCCCAGCTGGTGTTATAGTGGGTGGGTCGCTCCACGTGACCGTACTGTATCTCATAGGTAGCCCTCTGGCTGTTGACCGCGACGGGGAAAGCCACCTTCAGCAGTTTGTACTCCTCGTGCCAGTCCACTTCGGTGACGAAATCGATGCGGCGGCTCCCCGCTGCGAGGCGCACCGTCTGCACCACACAGGAGTTACCGAACCGTCGGGTGAAGCGCACCGCCCCGCGCAGGGGGCCTGCCTCCACCACTTCCTTCGATTCCAGTTCGGTCAACACGCGCCCTTTCTCCTGATAGAAGATGTCGATGTCCCACGCATCCCAGAAGAGCGGTTTGTCTTCGTATAGCTGCAGCTGATTGCCCTTTTCGCCGGCAGCCAGCACCTCGCGCCGGTGTTCATAGTCGAAGATGCGGGTCATCAGCCCATGCTCGTCGAACTCTACCCGCAGGATGCCGTTGTCCAGTACACGAGGCGAGACAGTTATTTCCGGCTCTTCGGGGCAACCCTCTTCGCGCAGGTCGTACACGGAGAAGGAGTACTCCTCCGAGCTCCCGACGTCCTCCAGAAGGGCGTAACGCTGTCCTTCTCGCTCCACAATCTGCACGGGCATCACGTCCTCGCCGCAGCGAGCGGAGCGCGGCGTGAACCCATCGGGAATGCGCACCTCCAGCAGCTGGGCAGAAGAGGGAGGCGGAAGAGTGCGCACCACCAGAAGCGGAGTGTGCATCCCCTGGGTGTTCACCGTTTCGCCGATAGCCCGCAGTGACTCTTCCACGATGCGTTCGCCGATTGCTCTGACTTCTGCGTAGTCGCGCTCGGAGTCGCGATACACCTCGTTCACCGACGAGCCCGGGATGATGTCGTGGAACTGGTTCGTCAGCACCAGTTTCCAGGCGCGCTCCAGCTGCGGAGCGGGGTAGTTTCGCAATCCATCGGGACGCACGCAGGCAAGGAACTCCGCCTCGCGCAGCAGGAACTCGCTTTTGCGGTTGTGGCGCTTGTTGCGTGCCTGCGTGGTGTAGGTACCGCGATGCAGCTCCAGATACAGCTCCCCCACCCAGACGGGCAGGTCTTTTGCCTCCGCTTCCGCTTTGGCAAAGAACTCGCGGGCGAACTCCAGGGTCACGCGCGGCATCCCTTCCACGTCGCGCAGGCGACGAGCATATTCCAGCATCTGCGCAGTGGGACCGCCGCCGCCGTCGCCATAACCGTAGATGTAAAGCGCGCGCGTGGCGCGGTCGTGCTCTTTGAAGTTACGCACGTGATACATCAGCTCGCGCGGTGTCATGTTGCCGTTGTAGGTGTCTGCGGGCGGGAAGTGGGTGAAGATGCGCGTGCCGTCAATGCCCTGCCACAGGAACGTGTGATGCGGGAACCTGTTCACCTGATTCCAGCTAATCTTTTGCGTCATAAAGTAGCGGATGCCCGCTTTCTTCAGGATTTGCGGCAGACAAGCCGCGTAGCCGAACACATCGGGCAGCCAAAGGTCTATGGTCTCGATGCCGAACTCCTGCATCCAGAACCGCTTGCCATACAGTATCTGTCGCACCAGCGACTCGCCGCCGGTGATGTTACAGTCCGCTTCCACCCACATCGAGCCGGCGACCTCCCACTGCCCCTCGCGCACTTTCTGCTTGATGCGCTCGTACAGCCGTGGCGCCAGCTCCTTGACCCATGCGTATTGCTGTGCCTGCGAGCAGATGAACTTGTACTCGGGATACATCTCCATCAGGCGCACTGCCGTAGCGAAGGTGTGGATGCACTTTTGCTGGGTGCGCTCGAGGGGCCACAGCCAGGCGGTATCGATGTGGGCGTGTCCGATGGCGCTAATCTGGTGGGCTGACGGGCAGGCGGGTTTGTTATAAGTCTGCGCGACAATCTGTCGGCAACGGGCGATGCTACCGCGGTCGCTGGGGTCAAAAGCGTTCACCGCCTCGTTCAGCGCGTAAAGCAGCTGCGCCCGGCGTGGCTCGTTTGCAGGCAGTTCCTTCAACACCTCCAGAGCAACCTGCATGTCGAAAAAGAGCGCGGTTATCTCCCGATCCCACACCGCGAGATTGGCGTAGCGGAAGGTGAAGGGGTTGGGAGGAGGCTCGACAGGTCTGGCATCCACGCTGACGTAAGGGTTCATGCCCGTCGCCTGTACATAAAGGGTTATCTCCTCGCCGCCAATCGCCGAATCGGTCAGCAAATACTCGCGGTGGTTTTCGTCGATGCCCTGTTTCGGGTCATCGCCTACCCACACCACCGCCTCCGCACCGCAGTCGATCAGGGCGCATACCGTTTGCCCGCGCCATTCCGGGGGAACCACCGCGGTAAACCGGAACCACGCATCGCTCCATATCGGTCCCCACGTGTAGCCCGGCTGCACGGGAGTATATACCTGTCTGGGAGCATCGCCTGGCGAGATATTGCCGCTCGGGCGGTACACTCCCGCCTGCATTGCTACCTGCGAAGCCCAGATTCGAGGCTGGAGCTCATTTCGAATAAAACGCTCCACACGCGCCAGGGTCAGTTCGGGATGTTTCAGCATGGATGCCTTCTCCTCACCTCCTGAACAAACTGGTGATGACGACTGTAGGTTTCTCTTCCGATAAACGGGGTTCCTGCAGGGGAACGAACAGGGCGTCCAGAAGGAGAACCTTCACTTCGCTCCGGGTGGCGGTGCCCAAGGCGGGTTCGAGGGCGAACCTCAGGTGAGTCGTCCACTCAACCCAGGCGGATAAGGAGGTTAGGACTTACGCAGTTGCGATGGGCACCTGACGGCCCATGCATTTTTCAACGACTGCGGACCCGATTTACTGTCATGCTGAAGTCTATGTTGTTTGTCAAGGGCTACCAGCC